>DATGHB010000176.1:0-4899 GCA_035308265.1 Roseiarcus sp. | reverse complement strand
AGCAGGATGCCGGCGAACTTGCCCGCCAGCCGCGCCGACCGGCTCTCGAGCCAGGTCCCGCCATGCGCCGCGACCGCCTGCGAGATCTCGCTGATGAGCCCGGGCCTGTCGTCGCCGACGAAGGTGAGAACGAGCGGCGTCGTCATGAAGGGCCTCCGTGGCTGGCGGAACCGACCGCCTGACTGTCCCTCTTCCGCCTTTCTCCGGACGGGTTCAAGCGCGCGAAGGGCTTGCGTTGCGGGAGCCGGATTTGCGCGCCCTTGCTTCGGGGACCGGGCCGCGAGCCTGCGATCGCCAGGCCGCCGGGCGGCGACGCTTCTATGCCGAAGAGGGCCCTTGCGCCGGCAAAGGCACGTCGAAGCCAGCGTTCACCATTCCGATCAGCGTGTAGAATCCGCAAAGCGTCACGATTTCGATCAGTCCCTTCAGGCCGAACCGCTGAACGATCTGATCCTGAAGCCCCGATGGGATCGAGCGGTAAGCGAAAGCGCAGTCCATCGTCTGCGCCACGATGTCGAATGGCGAAGGAACGTCCGCGGCGCCCGCAACCGCCTTGATAACGGCCTGCGGCAGGCCCGCGCGTTTCGCGGCGGCGATGTGGTCCGCCCATTCGAAGGCCACGCCCGAGCGTTTCGCGGTCGCAAGCACGATGAACTGATAGACGTCGCGCGGGAGAGTCGCCTCGTATTTATAGTAGAAGCCCAGCTGCTCGATCAGGCGCGTCAGAGCCGGATGATTGAGAAGAGGGATGTAGGGACCGAGATGATCGACTCCTCTGGCTTTCCGCCGGGCGAGAATGTCCTCGTAGATCGCGCGCTCGTCGCCTGTCAGCGTCGCTGTCGGGTCGGGCAGGTTCGCCATCGCGTTGCGTCCTACTCACATGTGGAATGACCAGTGCGCCTGCGCGTCGGCATATGGCTCGATCGGCGTCGGCGCGGCCCGTTCCGTCTTCACGTCGATGACGACAGTCCTGTTCGAGGCCAATGCCCGTTCGAGCGCCGGCTGAAGCTCGGCCGCCGTTCTCACCGTCGCCCCGTCCGCCCCGAGCGCGCGCGCGAAACCCGCCCAATCCTGATCGGGCGCCTCGGTGAGGCGCGTCGGGATTTCGCCCTCCTTGCGCGCCCGGAGCCACACATTCCCGAGCGCCTGATTGTTGCTGACGAGGTAGATGACCGGCAGCCCGGCGCGGGACGCGCTCTGCACCTCGAGCCCATGCATGCGCATGCAGCCGTCGCCGGTGAAAACAAGGACCGGCGCATCCGGCCGCGCCGCTTTGGCGCCGACGCCCGCGCCAATCGCCCAGCCCATCGGGCCGAGCGTGGCGGCGGTGAGAAACTGCCGCGGTCCGTAGCTGTCCCAGTAGTGCGCCGCGAAGGCCCGATGCGCGCCGCTGTCGACCAGCGCGATCGTCTCGCGCGGCATGATCTTGCGCGCATCGGCGACCATCCGAGCAGGATGGATGGGCGACTGATCGCTCGTCATGTTCTCGAAATCGTAATAGCGCGGTTTCGCCTTGACGCGCGTCACCCATTCCTTCCTCGCCGCGATCCCCTCCGTGAGCGGCTCGGCGATTTCCCCGGCGGCGCCGGCCAGCCATTTCAAGAATCCGCCCGCGTGGCCGCCGATAAAGCTTTCGTTCTGGAAGTACCGCCCAACATAAACCGGCGAGATATTGACCGAAACGACGCCAAGTTTCGGCTGAAGGCGGGTGGTCCAATACATCGAATCGCGCACGTTCATCGTGGCGCCGAGCACGATCAGGAGGTCGAGCCCATCGTCGAGCAGCGCGTCGGTGGCGTGCCGTGCGCCCGCGTAGCCAAAGACGCCGAGCGAGAGCGCGTCGTCTTCGGGAAACTGTCCTTTGGCGTGCTCGGTCGTGGCGACCGGAATATGGAAGCGCTTTGCGACCCGCGCGAGCGCCGCCGCCGCGTCGTCGGAGATGGCGCCCCCGCCGACCAGGAGCGCGACGCGGGGGCCGAGGCCAGCTTGTCGCAGGCGCGCCCAGATCCGGCTCGCCGCTTCTGCATCGAGCGGCTCGGAATGGAGAATGTCCGCAGCCAAGGGCCTCGGCTTCGCCGTGACCTCGCCGGTCTGGACGTCGGTCGGAATGCTGAGATGGACGGGCGCCCCTGCGCCCTCGAACATGCGACCCACGGCGATACGGAGGCTCGCAGGCAGGAGGCGGACATCCGGGACGCTGTAGGATTCAGCCGTGACCGGCGCCAGAACCCGCCCGTCGTCGAACGCGCCGGCCGTCGCGTCCTGAAAGTATCCCACGCCCTGCATGGCGTTCGCCACGGCGCCGGTCAGCAAAAGCACGGACGAATGATCCGTGTAAGCCGCAGACATCGCCGTGACGGCGTTGGTCGCGCCCGGGCCTCCAATGCACAATGCCGCGCCGAACTTCCCGCTTGCCCGCGCATAGCCATCGGCCATGAACGCGGCGCCGCCCTCGTGGGCGGCGACCACGGACGAAAGGCCGGGCGTGCGCGCGATCGCAGGAAGGAAAGGATCGACGAGACCGCCGGGCACGAGAAACAGTCGATCAACGCCATCCTCGACGAGGGAGCGGAGAACGAACTCGGCGCCATTCATGCGAGCCTCCAAAGGCGAACGCCTACAGAATGAACCGGCTCAGGTCCGCGTTGGCCGCGAGGTCGCCGATGTGGCGCTCGACGAAAGCGGCGTCGATGCGGACCTTTTCGCCGCCCCGGTCGGGGGCGGTGAAGCTCACTTCGTCGAGCACCCGCTCCATCACCGTCTGCAAGCGTCGCGCGCCGATGTTCTCGACCGACCCGTTGACCTTGGCGGCGAGCCGGGCGATCGCCCTGACCGCATCGTCGCTGAACTCGAGCTCGAGGCCCTCCGTGCGCATCAGCGCGCCATATTGCTTGATCAGGCTCGCCTCGGTGTCGGTGAGGATGCGCCTGAAATCGTCCTCGGTCAGGGAGTTCAGCTCGACGCGGATGGGCAGGCGCCCTTGCAGCTCGGGCAGGAGGTCGGAGGGCTTGGCGGTGTGGAAGGCCCCGGAAGCGACGAAGAGAATATGGTCGGTCTTGACCGCGCCGTGCTTGGTGGCGACTGTCGTGCCCTCGATCAGCGGCAGGAGATCGCGCTGGACGCCTTCGCGCGACACGTCGGCGCCGGAGCGCCCGTCGCGTCCGCAGATCTTGTCGATCTCGTCGAGGAAGACGATGCCGTTGCTCTCGACCTCCTCGACCGCGTCACGGACGATCGCGTCCTGATCGAGCAACTTGTCGGCCTCGGCGGCGACCAGCGGCTCATGGGCTTCCGCGACCGTGGTGCGTTTGGCCTTGGTGCGGCTTCCCTTGCCGAAAATGTCGGCGATATTGATCGCGCCGATCGAAGCGCCCGGCATGGTCGGCAGTTCGAACATCGGCAGGCCCGAGCCGCTCTGCGGCAGCTCGACCTCGATCTCCTTGTCATTCAGCTCGCCTGCGTGCAGCTTGCGCCGGAAGGTCTCGCGGGTCGCGGCGGACGAGGTCGCGCCGACCAGCGCGTCGAGCACCCGCTCTTCCGCCGCGAGCTCGGCCTTGGCCTCGATGTCTTTGCGCTTGCGGCTCTTGACCAGGGTAATGGCGACCTCGACCAGATCGCGGACAATCTGCTCGACGTCGCGCCCGACATAGCCGACCTCGGTGAATTTGGTCGCCTCGACCTTGAGGAACGGCGCGGCGGCGAGCTTGGCCAGGCGCCGCGCGATCTCGGTCTTGCCGCAACCCGTCGGGCCGATCATCAGGATGTTCTTCGGCATCACCTCCTCGCGCATCGGCGACTTGAGGCGCAGGCGCCGCCACCGGTTGCGCAGCGCTATGGCGACGGCGCGCTTGGCTTCCGCCTGGCCGACAATGTAGCGGTCGAGTTCGGAGACGATTTCGCGCGGCGACAGATCGGTCATCAGAGGCTTTCGAGAATCAGATTGACGTTGGTGTAGACGCAGATCTCGGCGGCGATGCGCATCGAGCGCCGCACGATCTCCTCGGCGTCGATGGCCATCGGCATCAGCGCCCGCGCGGCGGCGAGCGCGTAATTGCCGCCCGAGCCGATCGCCGTCGCCGACCCGTGCTCGTCCGCCTCGGGCTCGAGCACGTCGCCTGAGCCTGAAATCGTAAAGGCCGCGCCCTTGTCGGCGACGATCAGCATCGCCTCGAGGCGCCTGAGATACCGGTCGGTGCGCCAGTCCTTGGCCAGTTCGACGCAGGCGCGCGCAAGCTGGCCGTGATACTGCTCGAGCTTGCCCTCAAGCCGTTCGAACAGCGTGAAGGCGTCGGCGGTCGCGCCGGCGAAGCCGGCGATGACGTCGCCCTTGGCGAGACGGCGAACCTTGCGGGCGTTGGATTTGACCACTGTCTGGCCCATGCTGACCTGGCCGTCGCCGCCGATGACGACCCGTCCGTCCTTGCGCACCATCAGGATGGTGGTCGCGTGCCAGCCGGGCGAGCGCGCAGCGAAGTGGTCAGCCATGGGCGAGAGGTCCTGAAGGGGAGGCAGGCGCCGGATGTATGGGAGCGGGCGAGCCCATGCAAGGGAGAGAGCCGTGGCGCGCTAGACCGCGCCGTCGCCGTCATCGCGACGAGCCCGAGGGGCGACGCGGCGACCCGGGGAACGTGAGGCGCGCCCTACGACTCCTGGATTGCTTCGTCGCTCGCTCCCCGCAATGACGATTCCTCCTGGACGCGCCAGACTCTATTGCTTTGATTTCGCGCGTTTTTTCGCAAAAAACCGGCTGGCTGGTCGGGTAAGCCGCTCCCCGCGTCAATCGCGGGGGTCAGACTAGCCCGACCGCTCGCCAGCTCGGGCCGGGATTGTCGGCAATGGCTCCGCCGCCGACGATGCTCGTCCCGATCATGTCCCAGACTGCCGTCTGGCCGCTCGTGC
>DATGHB010000175.1:0-2414 GCA_035308265.1 Roseiarcus sp. | reverse complement strand
GGCCTGCTGAAGCGTCCGCTCGCCATGACCTTCGCGCCGAACGGGCGCCTCCTGGTGATCAACGCCCAGAACGGTCAGGTGGTCGAGGTCGATCCGGTCGGCGGCAAACAGATCAAGGCGCGGTGGATCGATCCGAACAAGGCGCAGACCCCGCCCGGCAGCGGCGATCTGTTCGGGATCGCGGTGACGCCAGAGGGCGACGGCTTCTATTTCGTCGAGGACGAGAACAACACGCTCGTCTTAGCGAAGTGAGCTGCCCGTTCTCCGGCGCGGGCGCCGGGACGACACGTCGCGGCCTCCTGGTCGGCGCAGGCGGAGCGCTGGCGAGCGTCGGGGCGGGCGCGCTCGCTCGCGGTCAGGCGCCGGCGCCGAAGGGCGCCGCGGCGCTCAAGGAGCCGTTCTTCGGCCCTCATCAGGGCGGGATCGCCACGCCCCGGCAGGCGCAAACCTATTTCGCGGCGTTCGATCTCCTCGCCAAGACCCGCGACGACCTGATCGCCATGCTTCGGCTCTGGACCGTCGGCGCAAGCCGGATGTGTGTCGGGCAGACCATCCGCGACATGGGAGATGACGTCTCCGTTGCGGCGCCGGACGGCGGTTCGGCGCTTGGCCTATCCCCTTCCCGCCTCACCATCACCTTCGGCTTCGGGCCTGGGCTGTTCATGAAGGACGGGGCGGACCGATATGGGCTCGGCCCCCGGCGGCCTCCGGCGCTGGTCGACATGCCGAAGTTCAACGGCGACCAGCTCGAAGCCGAGCGGACCGGAGGGGACCTTTCGGTGCAGGCCTGCGCCGACGATCCGCAGGTCGCCTTTCACGCCGTGCGCGAGCTCGCGCGATTGTCTTATGGCTGCGCCCAGTTCCGCTGGGCGCAGGCAGGGTTCCTGCCCGACACGCCGGCCGGGGAGACGACGCGCAACCTGATGGGATTCAAAGACGGGACCGTCGAGCCGGGAGCCGCGCCCGACAGTCCGGGACCCTTCGGCAAGGTCGTCTGGGTCGGCGACGAAGGGCCGGACTGGATGCGCGGCGGCAGCTACCTAGCGGCGCGCCGGATCCGCATTTCGCTCGAGCATTGGGATCGCTCGGAGCTCGACTTTCAGGAGCAGGTCATCGGCCGCCACAAATATTCCGGAGCGCCGATCGGAAAGATGAACGAGCGCGATTCGCTCGGCCTCGACCGGGTCGACGCGGACGGCAATGCGATCATTGCCGACAACGCCCATGTCCGTCTGGGGGCCGCGGAGACCAATGGGGGCGCGCAGGTTTTCCGCCGGCCCTATTCCTACAATGACGGCGTCCGGTTCCTCGCCGAGCGATGGCCCCCCTGGCGTCAGGGCATCATGTATGATTCCGGGCTTTTCTTTCTCTGCTACCAGCGCGATCCCCGCGAGGGGTTCATCAAGATCTACCAGAACATGGCCAAGCTCGACGCGCTCAACCAGTTCACGACCCACACCGGCGGCGGACTGTTCGCGTGCCCCGGCGGGATCGGCGAAGGCGAGTTCGTCGGCGAGAGGCTGTTCCGATCCGCGTGAGGCTGAGCTCGAGGCGAGGCGCAAGGCGATCGCGCGCCAGCCGACAGCCTGCGGCGGCGCGCGATCAAGGGCTTATTTCAGCTTGGCGCCGATCTCGTTGAACACTGTGTTGAGATTGGTGCCGACGAGCTGGACGGCGACGATGATGAACACCGCGATCAGGCTCGCTATGAGCGCATACTCGATCGCCGTCACGCCGGATTCATCGCTGAGGAAGTCTCGAATTCGAAGCACGGGATTCTCCACATGCTGGCCGGGCCCTGCGTTCGCAAGCTCTTTCGAAGAGGACGCAGGACCCGGGCGACAATGCAAATGAGGCGAGATGCGGCCGATCCCCAGCTTACTTCAGGGTGGTGCCGATTTCGTTGAACACCGTGCTGACCTGGGTGCCAACGAGCTGGACGGCGACGATGATGAACACGGCGATCAGGCTCGCGATCAGCGCGTATTCGATCGCGGTCACGCCGGATTCATCGGAAAGAAAGTTGCGGACTCGAAGCATGGGATTCTCCTGACGCTCTTTGGGTCCTGCCTTCGCAAAACCCGGTGGCCCCAGGCTTTCGCAGCCGGGGCAGGATCCCGGCCGCGAAGGGACAATCCCATCCGCCAATTGCCAACGCCTCGACTGGACGCATAAAGTTTTATCGATTCCCGGCTCAGGGCCGTGATTCATGGGGCGATCCTTAATTTAGTCGTATTTGCCTAGCGCACCCGCTGGGCTATTGGGCCCTTTTGGCCACCGTTTCCCGCGGCTATCGCGCGTCTTTCGCCTTCGCTTCGAGCGCCTCCTCGACCTCGGCCAGCCGATCCTTGCCGAAAAACATGTCGGGCCCGACGAAAAACGTCGGAATCCCGAAGACGCCGCGCACGACCGCG
>DATGHB010000174.1:0-5489 GCA_035308265.1 Roseiarcus sp. | reverse complement strand
GGATCGTAAGCGAAGGCGACATTCTCGAAGGAGACCGCGCCCCTGGTCACCTTCAACGGCAGCGCGCCGGGAAGGTCCTCGATCTCGGGATTCTGCTCGAGGATCGAGAACATCGCCTCGACGTCGATGATCGCCTGTTTGATCTCCCGATACACCATGCCCATGAAATTGAGCGGCTGATAGAGTTGCAGCATGATCAGATTGACCAGTACAAAGGCGCCGACGGTCTTGGTTCCGTTCCTCACCTCGGCGACGCACATCACAAGAACCACGATCAGGCCGAGGGTGAAAATGAACGCCTGACCGGCGTTAAGAACCGCGAGCGACACATAGGTGCGCACGCTCAGCCGCTCATATCGCGCCATCGCCTTGTCGTAGCGCGCCGCCTCGCGGTCCTCGGCGCCGAAATATTTGACCGTCTCGAAGTTGAGCAGGCTGTCAATCGCCTTGGTGTTGGCGTCGGTGTCGCTCTCGTTCATCGACCGCCGGATGCCGATGCGCCAATTGGTGGCCAGGGTCGTATAGATCAGATACGCGATGACCGTGACGGTGATCGCCGCGACGTAGCGCCAGTCGAATGAGATCAGCATCGCGGCGACCACCAGAGCGAACTCGACGACGGTCGGAACCGCGGTCAGCATCGAGGTGCGAACGATGGTCTCGATCGCGTTGCGGCCGCGTTCGAGGACGCGGGTCAGCCCGCCGGTCTTGCGCTCCAGATGGAAGCGTAGCGACAGGCGATGCAAATGCTCGAACACCTCGATCGCGAGGCGCCGCACCGCGTTCATGGCGACGGCCGCGAACAGGGCGTCGCGCCCCTGCTGAGTGAAGGCCATGAGGATGCGCAGGACGCCATAAACGACGGTCAGCGCCGCCGCCCCAATGAGCAAGCCCGGCAGCGGGACCCCGCCTGGCGCGAGCTTGCCGGCGACCGCATCCGTCGCCCACTTCAAGGAATAGGGAATTGCAATGGTGATGACTTTCGAGAGCAGCATCAGCGCGACCGCGAGAAAGACCCGCAGCTTCAGATCAGCGCGGTCCTTGGGCCAGATGTAAGGCCACAGATGCCGCACGGTTCCGATGAGCGTCGCCCGCCGCGCGGCGCTCTCGCGCGCGGCGATGAATGTTGACGTCTTGTGATGCCGCATTGGAACTCGCGGGGCTGCCGATCGACTGGATCGAGGCCGCATATAGGCGCTTTTGACCCAGATGACACCCTCACGCCCGCCATATCCGAGGTTCGACAATCGCTCGGCAGGCACGGCCCATAGGTGTAAGAGGCCCGTCTTCTTGGCGAAAAGCGGCCCGCGACTTTGCGTAAGCACGATCGCCGAAATCGGATACGCGTTCTCGGCCAAGAATCCGGCGAAATCAAAGGACGCTCAAGCAGCGCTGGGCTGGTTCGCCAACCCAATCCTTTGGGGCCCAGAGTTCGGAGGGAATCCCAATCTTTCGCGCGAACGCCCGACGGCCTTTAAGACGGTCAGCGATGATTCGCGGCAAGCGTTCGCTGCACGTTAATCGGGCTTTGTCAAGTGAATAAAGTTACTTTTGTGTACATTCAGCATCCCGAGACTGGCTCAGTTTGGGTATTCGAACGATCTCCAACGATCCCCTAGTTGAAATTCATCACACATTGTCTTGTGCGATGTTTTCTTTTGCGCTATATCGTAGTTCCCCCAAGTCGCAACAAGCGACAAAGAATGAGGCTGCTCGCTGTGGTAGGGCGAGTAGAATGGCCTGAAGCTGATCGCCAAGAAGGCGCTCTCCACAGGTGGCTTTCTGGAGTAATAGCAACAATGAGCGAATCCACGAATCACATTGAGCTGGCCGCGGAGATTGTATCGGCTTACGTGTCGAACAATTCGGTGCCGTCGAGCGAGTTGCCGGCGCTTCTCGGCGATGTTCACGCCGCGATCGTTCGGGTTGCGACTGGCGCACAGCCAGTCGTGGTCGAGGCAGCGAAGCCTGCAGTCCCACCGAAGAAGTCGATTACCAGCGATTACATCATCTGCCTGGAAGATGGCCGCAAGTTCAAGTCGCTGAAGCGGCATTTGCGGACGCAATACAACCTGTCGCCCGAAGAGTATCGGGAGAAGTGGGGTCTTGCGTCCGATTATCCCATGGTCGCTCCGGCCTACGCCAAGGCACGCTCGGCGCTCGCCAAGCAGATGGGGCTCGGCCAGCAGCGCCGGCGCCGCAAGTAAGGCGCGCCTGAACCGGTTCGGGCGCGGGCGAGGCTGGATTGCGGGTCCGTCACGCCGCCGCGAGACGCGGCGCCGCTATTTCGTGCCGAACATGCGGTCGCCCGCGTCGCCGAGGCCGGGAATGATGTAGCCGTGGTCGTTGAGCCGTTCGTCGACCGCCGCAGTCCAGATTTCCACATCGGGATGCGCCTTGGTGAGTCGTTCGATCCCCTCGGGCGCGGCGAGAAGGCAGACGAAGCGGATGTCCTTCACCCCCCGCCGCTTGAGGCGGTCGATCGCCGCGACCGCTGAATTGGCGGTCGCGAGCATCGGGTCCATCACGATGACCAGCCGGTCGGCCACGTCGGCGGGGGCCTTGAAGTAATATTCCACCGCTTCGAGCGTTTGGGGATCGCGATAGAGCCCGATATGGGCGACGCGCGCGCTCGGCACGAGATTGAGCATTCCGTCGAGAAATCCGACACCGGCGCGCAAAATCGGCGCGAAGACCAGCTTCTTGCCGGCAATCGTGGGCGCTGAGGTTTTCGCGAGCGGCGTCTCCACCTCGACCATCTCGAGCGGGAGATCGCGGGTCACTTCGTAGGCGAGCAGCATGCCGATCTCGTTCATCAGCTGGCGGAAGCCCTTGGTCGAGACGGTCTTGTCGCGCATCAGGGTGAGCTTGTGCTGCACCAGCGGATGAGCGACGACGTGAACATTCGGCATGACGCGCAGGTCCTGGCGACAGGGAACACCCTGACATTAAACGAAGGAACGACGGCCGAGGCGGCTTCTCCGCCATCATCCCCAGCTTTGTCGGGGCCCTGCCGAGCGCGGCGCCGCGCTTTGGGATTCAGGGCGCTATTGACGGGCGGACGAGCCCGATGTCTTTTGCCCGGGCAATGGTTTCCTCGACTGCCCCCCAGTTCAGCCGCAACTGGTCTTTGCCCAATATCCTGACCTACGCGCGGGTCGCGGCGGTTCCGCTCGTCGCCGGGTTCCTGTTCTGGCCGCAGCAGCCCTGGGCACGATGGACGGCGCTGGCAATTTTTGTCGCCGCCGGAATCAGCGATTTCTTCGACGGCTATCTGGCGCGCGCCTGGGCGCAGCAATCCTCGCTTGGACGAATGCTGGATCCGATCGCCGACAAGCTGCTCGTTTCGGCGGCCATCCTGGTTCTAGCCGCCAACCAGACGATTTCCGGTCTCAGCTTGTGGGCGGCGATCGTCATCCTGTGCCGGGAAATCCTGGTCTCGGGCTTGCGCGAACATCTGGCCGAGCTCAGGGTGCCGCTGCCGGTCACCGCGCTCGCCAAGTGGAAAACCGCCGTCCAGTTCATAGCCGTCGCTTTCCTGATCGCTGGGCCGGCCGGAGAAGCTGTGCTGCCGGGGTCGACCACCACCGGGATCGTGCTCCTCTGGATCGCCGCCACCCTGACGCTTTACACCGGCTGGGACTATATGAAGGCGAGCTACGATCACGCGGGAGGCGACTGAGACGATGAAGGCGCTTTATTTCGCTTGGGTGCGCGAGCGGGTCGGCCGGGCGGAGGAGGAGCTCGATCCCCCGCCGACGGTCGTCACGGTCGGCGATCTCGCCGCTTGGCTCTCCGGGCGTGGCGAGGGCTATGCGCTGGCGTTCGACAAGCCCGCCGCCGTCCGCGCGGCGCTCGACCGGGTTCACGCCCGAGCCGACGCACGAATCGCGGGGGTGAAGGAAGTGGCGTTCTTTCCGCCGATGACCGGCGGCTGAAGCGAATGGCGAGCGTCCGCGTCCAGAAGAGCGATTTCGATCCAGGAGCGGAGGCAGAGGCGCTCGCGCGCGGGCGAACCGACGTCGGCGCGCTGGTGACCTTTGTCGGCTATTGCCGCGACGAGGGCGGACGGCTCGCCGCGCTCGAGCTCGAGCACTATCCCGGCATGGCCGAGGAGGAGATCACCCGCGCCGCGCGGGAAGCGGAGGCGCGTTGGCCATTGCTCGGCGCGACCGTCATTCATCGGTACGGTCGCATCGCGCCGGGCGAGCGGATCGTCCTCGTCGCCGTCGCCGCCTCTCATCGCGGGGCGGCGTTCGCGGCGGCAGAGATGCTAATGGATTACCTCAAGACCCGCGCGCCGTTCTGGAAGCGCGCCCTGCGCCTCGGCGGCGGCCTCGAAGGCTGGGTGGAGGCGAAGGAGCAGGACGACCGATCCGCGGCGCGCTGGAGCCCCGCCGATTGAGAGTCCCCGCTCAGGCGCGCGCCGCGACCGCGCGATAGACCAGGAGCACGATCACGGCGCCGATGACCGCGATGATAATGCTGCCGATGTTCACCCCGGTGACGCCGCCGATGCCGACGAAGCTCGCGATAAACCCGCCAACAATCGCGCCGACGACCCCGAGCGCAATGTCCATCAACATGCCGGACCCGGTCTTGTTGACGATCTTGCTGCCGATGAATCCGGCGATCAGCCCCAGAATGATCCAGCTGATGATGCCCATGTCGTAGCCTCCCGTCCGCCGCGAGTCGATCAGCGAATGTGCGGTATGGACGGGGAAAACGCAAGCGGGTACTCTCGGCCGTCATATCCCCGAAATGCAGCTCGCGGCTGTGGTCGGAGGAGCGGCGTTTTCGCCTTGTACTCATGGAGATCGACGATGGGCGCCTTTGACGATGCGATGAAGAACGCGGTTCCGGGCGGCAATCTGGCGACGCCGATCGCCGTTGCGGTGGGCGCGCTCATTCTCGGCAAGATGTTCGGCGGCGGCTCGGCGCCAGCCTCTACTCCTTCCGTGCCGATTCCCCCGCCTGGGCAACCCGTGCCGACCAACGCGCCGGCGGGCAGCATTCTCGGCGGGCTCAATGATCTCATCGGCAAGCTCACCGCGGGCGGAGTGGCCCCCCAGGTCAATTCCTGGGTCGGCCACGGAGCCAATCAGCCGGTCCAGCCGGGCCAGCTCGGCTCGGCGCTCGGGGCCGACGTGCTCAACCAGCTTTCGCAGAGGACCGGCATGAGCCAGCAGGAGCTCTTGAACCAGCTCGCGGCCGCGCTGCCGCAGATCATCAACCATCTCACGCCCAACGGCCGTATGCCGACGCTCGCCGATCTCGAGAAGTAATCCGCCAGGCGCCAAGGAACCGGGCGCGATCGCCCGGCTCCTTTCCGTGGCTATGGGCGCGGCCTTGCGAACGGCGCCCTGCGGCTGACCGAGCGGCGAGCCGCTCTTGAAGCCCATGTCAGAGAGACCCGGAACTCAGTCCGCAAGCCCGGTTGAAGCGCCGTTCGCGCCCGCGCGCCCGCGGCTCATCTACGACGGCGATTG
>DATGHB010000173.1:0-12942 GCA_035308265.1 Roseiarcus sp. | reverse complement strand
GCTCATGTGCGCGCCTCCTCGATCGCCTTTAGGTTCGCAACATCTATATCAGAAGCCATGCTGCTGGTTCTAAAGACGGCGAATCGCAGGCGCTCAAATGCCTCGTCGGTTATCTGGAACGCATACCAACCGTCTTTGCTCGCGCTGGCTTTAAACACATCTTCGAATAAAGCCTCCACGATCGAGGCCATCTGGCGGAACTCCCAAATGTCTGGCTCAAGGTCCATGTAGGCGTCCCGGAGTCGGGCATCTAAGCCCTCCGGTCTTCCTTTGGGAGTAGCGCTTGCGCCCCCCTGGAACTCTGCGCAGCTCGCACTGAAATGCAAGACGGAGTGATGTAGCTCCGTCTACACGTTGCTCCTTACCGCGAGAGCGACGCGTAACCGGCGCGCCTATCGCAGGTCACAACCTGCCAAGGTTGGAGTCGAGGGTTCGAATCCCTTCGCCCGCTCCAAAGTTCCTCAAGAAAATCAGTATGATTCTTCCTTCCAAGAGCAACGGGTCGAATCGCGCGCTCAACGGGGTCGGTGTCCAGTTCGGTGCGGCAGTCGGGCAGGAAGCGAGACAGAGCATATGCCAGCGCGTCAGCGCGTAGGCGATGAACTGGAGTGGGATGGGCGTGCGGGAGTAATCGCCGTCATTCCGTCCGGCGGCTGCACGAGATCACGCAGCCGAAACGTCGCCGGGGCGTCGTCAGCAAGCGCGACGGGCGCAAGCTTCACGCGCTTCTTCTGGCGCGGCGCGTTGTCATCATGACCCGAGTCGTGCGCATGCCGGTAAAATTACTGCTGAGCGAGGCCGACAGGCGTTCGTTCACCGCCATGCCGCGAGCAGCCAGCAAATCCAGATCGCCGGTGCGAAAAAAGCGCCGAAGGGCAGCCTTGCCATGGGGTCGAACCCATGGCCCCGAAGGCGGCCGTAAAGCACGGCGCCGAGAGCCGAGAGCGCGGCGATGTTGATGGCGATCGGCAAATCGGCCCAGCCTAGCCACGCGCCGGCGACCGCGGCGAGCTTGACGTCGCCGAGGCCCATTCCCGCTCGTCCCCGCACCGCCCGGTAGCCTGCGCGAAAGACAAAAAACAGGACGAACATGAGGCTCGAGCGAACGAGAGCCTGCAGGATCGCGGCGCCCGGCGCGGCCTCCCTCCCCAGCCCGGCAGCGGCGAGACCCGCGACGAAGGCCAGCGCGTTCAATTCATCGGGGATGATCATCCGGCGGTGGTCGATGACCGCGATCGCCAGCATCAGTCCGGCGAGAACGGCGCCGGCGGCGCCGCTCCATCCCGGCGCCGCGGCTATGCTCGCCAAAACCGCGCCGGCGCCGGCCGCGCCGATGAGGGAAGCCTCGAGCGCGCCCGCGCGCGCCAAACGATGACTGAGGCTCCTTGGCCGCTCGGCTGTCACTGCGCAGGTCGGGAGAGGACGTTGAGCATCGATGGCAGGGTCAGCGCCTGGCTTCTTCCGCCGCGCATCTTTGAGCGAAGCTCCTCGGCGACCATCGCCGCGTCAGCGCCGTTCCGAATGATTTGCGGGCGAATGAACATGATGAGCTCGGTGCGGACGTCGTTGTTGCCCGTCGTCCCAAAAGCAGCGCCGACATACGGCAGTTGACTGAGAATCGGCACGCCAGACCGCGATTTTGTCAGGTTGTCCTGGATCATGCCTGCCAGCATCACCGTTTGTCCGGAGATGACTGAGATCGTGCTTTTGACCTCGCGCGTCGAAATCGTGGGGGTGAGAGCAGGTCCGGTCGGTTCGCTGACCAGCTGGTCGATGTCGAGCATAACCGAGCCGTTGTAGTTCACATGCGGCTGGACGTGCAGGATAACGCCGGTGTTTTTGTAATCGATCGTGTTGACGACGGCGTTGTTGGAGCTGAGCACGGTCGCGCTGCCGGTCGATATCGGAACCTGATCGCCCACCTCGAGGGAGGCGTCGCCGTTGTCTACGACCACCAGCGAGGGATTGGAGAGGATCTTGACGTCGGTTATCGCGGAAAGCGCGTTGATGACGACGCGGGGGGCCGCCGCGTTGCCCGCGATGACATTGAATCCGCCCGACAGGCCTGTCCCGGTGGTGGTGGAGCCGTTGTTCGAGGCGACGTTGTTGAGGATGCTCGGCATCGTCCCCGATACCGTATTGGAAACAGCGCCCCCGGCGAGGAAAAACTGCACCCCGTAGTTGAGAGCATTGTTCAGCGTCACCTCGGCGATGGTGACGTCGATCGCGACCTGCAGTTTGGGCCGGTCGAGTTGAATGAGCGTCCGTTCGATGAGCTTGTATTCGTCCGGCCTCGAATAGATGAGCACCGAGTTGTTGAGCACATCGGCGGTGATCCGGACATTAGGCAATTGCGGCCCGCCTGATCCGCCCTGGCCCAGCGCGCCGAGTTCGGAGTTGAGCGTCGCGACCGGGACCCCGCCGAATTGCTGGGCAGCGCCGGTTCGCCCGGCCGCGCCTCCGGCCGGCTGACCGGGGCTGCTGGAATTGCCGGCGGAATTGCCGAGACCGCCGCCGAGACTGCTGTTGGAGGACGGGATTCCTCCCGTCAGCCTCTCCGCGGCCGTCATCGCCTTGACCCCGGAGGAGGGAGCGATCTCGTTGGTCGCCGATTCCGCCGAGACGGCGCCTCCGTTGGTCACGAAAATCTGCTGCAGCAGCTGGGCGATGTCCTTGGCGTCGCCGTAGCGCACTTTGTAGACCTTGACGCTCGCGCTCGACGTCGAAGGCTCGTCGAGCCTCGAGATCCAGCGCGCGGCGGTGCGGAGCAGTTCAGGCTTCGAGGCGACGACCAGAATGGAGTTCAAGCGCGCGACCGGCTGGAATTTCACCAACCCGTGGCCAAGTCCCGAATCGCCCGAGTCCATGATCTTCTCGAGTTCGCCGACAATCGGCTCCGGCGTGCTGTTTTGCACTGGATACATGCCGACGGATTGCCCTTTGAGCCAATCGACGTCGAAGCTGCGAACCGTTTCAACGGCCGATTGACGCTCGCTTCCGGTCCCCACCACGATCAGGAGCTTGCCGCTCGGATCGGTTCGAATGGCGCCGGGACGCGTAGCGAAGCCCTCGAGGAGTTTCGTCAGCGTCGTTCCTGAGACATATTGCAGCGGGATCACGGTCAAGCCAAATCCGGGCTCCGTACTGCCCGACCCGGCAGCCTCGTCGACCATTCCGACTCCACCCTCGTTGGCGGGCGCGATGCGGTAACCGGAGGCGTTCCGGACCATGACCAAATTGTTCGCGCTCAGTGCGTTTTCCAGCACAAAGAGCATGTCTTTCTTGTCGATCGGCCGGCCCGAGGAGAGGCTGATGGAGCCCTGGGCGCGAGGATCGATCACGTAGCCGACGCCGAGGATGTCGCCGAGGATTGACTTCGCCACTTGCGATATGGGCGCGTTTTCAAAGTTCAGCGTATAGCCCCCCGCCCCGGCCTCCACATCCTGCGACCCCGCAGGTTGCGGCGCGGCGGGCGGAGGCGCTGACGACCCGAAAAATGAGAACGCCTTGGGCGCAGAAGCGCCACCGGTGTCGACGGTGCCCGTGGGCTGCGGGTAGCGCGGCCGCAGATCGGCGGCGCGCATGATGTCGGCGGCGTTCTGCGGCTCGTCTTTCGACTGGTCGAGATAGGTCGTGTTGCAGGCCCCGACGAGCAGCACGCCCCCGGTCGCCAGAGCGCCGAGGGAAATGAGATGAAAGCCGGCCAAATTGCGGGCCCCCGGACCTCCAGCCAACAGCGCCCCCTTGCGATGCGCAAAAAATTCATTGATACGGGTTGGTCATAAAATGCCCAATCGGGGAGAAAGTAAAGACGGAGGTCGTCACAAATTGGCGCGAGAGGCGCCACCGATATGTTAAACAGATATATTTATCAATGATTGGCCGGTGGTTTATCGCATGGATCGGTGGACTTGGCGGCGCGCCACCCGAACCGGTCCGGCCCAGCGGCGGCGGCCTGTAACGGTCGGCGTCGTTCCTTAGTCTACTCCGGCATCGTCGACAATGTCGGACCGGCGAGTGGAGGCAAAATTCGCCCGGCAAAAACCTCCCGGCGAGGAAGCATATAGGTATAGGGAAATGGAGAGCTCGAAACGCCACGGTCGCGCCACAATACAGCCGTTATGCTTGGGCGGAAACCTGACCAGGGCAGGCAAGGCGGCTTTCGGCGATAATCTTTGGACGGCGGCCCGCCGTTGGCGATTTCCGCGAGATTCCTGCCTGTTTCGCGGGCGCTTGGCCATTGCCCTCCATTCGGCGCGTTTGTCTCCCACGCGCCGATCCCGGTGTCTGGATATTGTAGCGGAATCACGATGAATATTGTGAGAAACCACACCAACGACGCTGATTCTTCTGCGCAGCCGATTGCTGGCTTCATAAGGCATCTGAACGACAGTCTCTTTCGCGACGCCGACGTCAAGATTTCCGAGATGGAATGGAACGTCCGCCATCCGTCAATCCGGTCGCTTTGGGAATCCTGCGATCTTTCCGCCAGTGAATTCGCCGACGAACTCGCCGCGTATTACCGGCGTCCGCGGATGACCTTGCCGGAACTCATGGCCTCCTCTTCTCTTGTCGAACGGTTTACCAGGAGATTCTTGCGTGAGACCATGATCTTTCCTTATGACATGGGCGGCGGACGCTTCGGTCTCGCGGTCGCGGATCCGACCGATGTCGCCGCGCAAAGAGGCGCGGAAATCGTGCTCGGCGGTCCCGTCGCCGTCTCGATCGCCTCCTTCGAGGATATCGGCGCGGCGCTGTTCGAGCGGCTGGGGTCAGAGGAGGAGGGGCCGTCGGCGTCGTCCCCGGTTCTGGCTTCCGGAGCGGTCGAGGAGAGCGTCGACAGCCTGCGCGACCTCGCCAGCGGCGCGCCGGTCGTCCGCGCGGTCAACGACCTTCTGGAAAAAGCAATCGAGCTTCGCGCAAGCGACATCCATGTCGAACCGATGCGCAATGGACTGACGGTGCGCATGCGGGTGGACGGACTACTGAGGGCCGTGCCCGCGCCAGCGCACGCGCTGCCCCAGGCCCTGATTTCCCGGATCAAGATCCTCGCGGGCCTCAACATCGCGGAGCGGCGGCTGCCCCAGGACGGCGCCGCCCGGCTCGAGGCCGCCGGGCTCAATCTGGACGCCCGCGTCGCCATCATGCCGACCCAGCACGGCGAGACCGCCGTCATTCGTCTGTTGCCGCGAGATCGAGGCCTTCTCGATATCGCCAAACTTGGGCTGCGCGCCCACGACGAACGCAAGGTCCGGCGGCTGATCGACCTGCCGCACGGCATGATCGTCATCACCGGTCCGACGGGAAGCGGCAAGACGACGACGCTGGCTACGATGCTCTCGGCGCTCAATACGCCTTCGCGCAAGATCCTGACCATCGAGGACCCGGTCGAATACGAGATCTCCGGCATCAATCAGTCCCAGGTCAAACCGGCGATCGGCCTCACCTTCGCTTCCGCCTTGCGCGCCTTCGTCCGGCAAGACCCGGACGTGATCATGGTCGGCGAGATCCGTGACGCGGAGACGGCGAACATCGCCATCCACGCGGCCCTGACCGGCCATCTCGTTCTGACGACGCTGCACACGGAAACCGCGATCGCAGCGGCGCCGCGCCTGCTCGATCTCGGCGTCGAGGGATTCCTGCTCAAGTCGACGCTCCGGGGCGTCATCGGGCAGCGGCTGGTCCGCATCCTGTGCGACCGGTGCAAATCGCACAAGGAAATCTCCGCGGCGGATTTCGACGCTGATCCGCGCTATGAAGCCTGTGGGCTTTCAGTCGGAGAGACGGTTTTCGAGCCGAAGGGCTGCGAACGGTGCGCGGGCGCTGGCTATCGCGGCCGTGTCGGGGTGTTCGAGGCCCTGGAGGTCGAGGGCGAGGTCCGCGGTTGCGTGGGCCAGCAGATCGACGCCATGGCTCTCGACCAGGCCGCGCGGCGGGCAGGGCTGACCACGATGATGGACGATGCGATCGCCAAATGCCGCGAAGGGGTGACCACGGTCGCCGAGGCCCTTCGAGTGACGATGGCGCGGTGAACAGATGCCAACTTTTCAATATCGCGCCCTGACCCAGGTCGGCGAAGTGGTCACCGGCTCGCTCGACGCCACCAGCCTCGCGGAGGTTAACCGTCGCGTCGAGTATCTGGGACTGATCCCGATCGAGGCGGCGACGGCGCGCAATGAGGCCAAGTTCGGAACGAGCGCCCTGGCGTCGCTTAGGCTGACCGGGCCGCGGGCCGAGGATGTCACCATTTTCACCGCCGACCTGGCTTTGCTTTTGCACACCGGGGCCCGCATCAACGACGCGCTCGAGCTTCTCGCCACCGACGCCGAGATGAGCCGCATGCGGCCGACCGCCGCGGCGCTCGCGAGCTCCATTCTTTCCGGAGACAGTTTTGGCGAGGCGATCTCCAAGCACCCCAGGATTTTTCCGCCGATCTACGTCGCGCTCATTCGCATCGGCGAAACCTCGGGCGCGCTGGTGACGGTCCTCGAAGCGCTGGCGGCGGAGCGTCAGCGCGCCGAGGCGCTGACCCGGCGGATCAGCGACGCGCTGCGCTATCCCGCGTTCCTTCTGCTCGCGGCGGGCGCGGTGCTGCTGTTTTTCCTCAACTTCGTCCTGCCCCAGTTCGGCAACATATTTCGCGACTTCAACGCCAAGCTCGATCCGGTGCTGGCCACGTTTCTTCGATTGTCGGATTTCATGCGCTCGAACGGCCAAGCGATCGCGGCGGCCGCGCTCGTCTGTCTGTTGGCCGGCTGGTTCATTCTGCGGCGCCAGTCCACCCGCCGGCCGCTCATTCGCGCGCTCGCGCGCCTGCCCATCGTGCGTCCGATCATGGATTACCACCGCACCGGCCTCTTCTGCCGGAACCTGAGTCTCTTGCTGTCCAGCGGCGTCCTGCTGACTTCGGCGTTGCGCATTCTGGTCGACACCATGGAGTCGACCGGGACCCCGGCGCAGTGGTCGCATATCGTCGACAAGGTGCGTCACGGCGGAAAGCTTACGGACGCGCTTCTGGAAACGCGAGCTCTCCCGCCGATGGCGGTCAGAACGCTGCGCCTGGGAGAAGAGTCCGGTCAGCTGGCGATGCTTGCCGGACGCATCGCCGACTTTTATGAGGCGAAGCTCCAGCGAAGCCTCGATCGCGCCATCGGCGTCGTTGGCCCGCTCGCCATCATCGTCATCAGCCTGATCGTCGGAGGGCTGATCGTGTCGGTGATGACGGCGCTGCTGTCCGTCTATCAGGTCGTCGATTAGGAGATTGGCAAATGAGGAAGATGGCTCACTGGCGGGAGCGCTTCGCGCATTCGGCCGACCGGGCGGACGCCGATCATCGGGAAGGCGGCTTCACGCTTGTCGAAATGCTCGTCGTGATCGCGATTATCGGCCTAGTTGTGGGGCTGGTGGGTCCTCGGGTGCTGAACTACCTCAGCGAGTCGAAGGTGAAGGCGGCGAAGATCCAGATTGAAAGCTTTTCGGCCGCGCTCGACCTCTATTACCTCGACAACGGCGCCTATCCGGACGCCAATCAAGGCTTGACCGCGCTGGTCGAACGTCCGCCGTCGGCGCCGGCCTGGAACGGACCCTACCTCAAGACCGGTTCGGTGCCCACGGATCCATGGGGTCATCCCTATCTCTACAAGACTCCCGGCGACCATGCGCCCTACGAGATCGATTCCTACGGCGCGGGCGGCGTCGGCGATTCACAAAGCCTGATCAGGAGCGCGTCGCGATAATGCCGCGGACTGACGCGGAGGCCGGATTTACGCTGATCGAGGTCGTCTGCGTGCTGGCGATCATCGGACTTCTCGCGGCCCTCGTTCTGCCGGCGATTCCGCGCGGCACGTCGCAGGAGCGTCTCGCCGGCTATGCCGTCGAGGTCGCGGCTTTGCTCAAGGGCGACCGCAACGCGGCCATGCGCAGTCACGCGCAGGTGGCGACGTCGCTCGACGCCGGACGGCGATTGGTCATTTCGGGAGCGACGGCGTCCATCGTCGAGATTCCCGCCGACGTGACCTTCCAGGCGCTGCTTGCGCAGCGCTGCGGCGACCGGCGCGTTGGCGCCACGATCGATTTCTTTCCGAGCGGCGAGTCGTGCGGAGGCGTCATCGCCATCGCCCGGCAGGGCGTCGGATATCAGATTCGGGTCAACTGGTTGACCGGAGGCGTTGAAATTGTGCCGACCGGCAAATCCTGACCGGACAAAGCCCGACCGGGGCGGAACCGCCGGCTTCACCTTGATCGAGGCGTTGGCGGCGCTCGCGGTGATGGGCGCCGGGCTGGCGGCGATCGGGACATTGGCGAGCACCAGCCTGCGCGCTGACCTTTATACCGGGCGGCATCTGGCGGCGATCGAAACGGCTCGCAAGGTCATGGCCGGCATGCCGTCCCGCGAGGCGCTTTCCCCCGGAAGCCTCACCGGCGTCCTCGACGCACACGACTGGCGGATCGATTCAGCGCTGATCGGCGCGCCCGCGGTGGTTGGCGATACGCTCTGGACGCCGCAGCGCATCGAAGTCTCGATACGGTCCCCGTCGGGGGCGTTGCTGAAAGTCGACACGATCCGCCTGCGGCGACAGGCGGCAAAATGAGGCGGGCGAATTCAGATTCGCCGGTCGCTGGCTTCTCGCTGATCGAGGCGATGGCCACCCTGGCGTTGACCGCGACCATCATTCTGGCGCTGTCGTCGGTAGCCGGGCAATGGCTCCCCAACTGGCGGCGAGGCTTCGTCGACCTGCAACGCGCGGACCTGCTCGGCATCGGTCTTGAGCGGGTCGTCGACGACTTGTCCGCGGCGGAGTATGTGACGCCCTCAGCCGGCGTCTCGGGGCCATTGTTCCAGGGCGACGCTTCGTCGGCGATGTTCGTTCGATCGGCGATCGGGCCGGACGCCTATCCTCATCTGGAAATCGTGCGTCTGGCCGAGATCAAGGAGGATCGCGGCCTCGCGCTGGTGCGCACGCGCGCGCGCTTTGCCCCGGCGGCGCCGGACGCCAAGCCGAAGGCGATCGCTTTCGGCGACCCTGTCACCCTCATTCGCGCGCCCTTCCGCATTACGTTCTCCTATGCGGGACCGGACCGTGTTTGGCTTTCGACCTGGAAGGGCCGGGACCAGTTGCCCGAGGCGGTGCGGATCTCGGTCAGGGACACAATCGCCAACCGAGTGCTGGCGGCGTCCACCGTGGCCCGTATCAGAGTGACCGCCCCCGGCGCGCCCAAGTCCCAGGCGCAGGAGTCCCAGCCGCAAGCGAATGCGGCGGGCCCGGGCGACCAGGCGAAGCAGCAATGAGGATCCCCTCGACATCAGCGCCCATATCCGCGGCGCGCGCCGAGGCCGGTTTCGTCCTCGTCGCGGTGCTCTGGATCCTGGCTGCTCTCGCGACGCTTGCCTCGGTCTACTCTTCCTACACCGTCAACACGGCCGACGCGTCGCAGGTGGTCAACGACCGCGTGCAGGCGGAGGCCTCGATTCGGGCCGGCGTGGAAATGGCGGTCTTCCGCCAGCTCGCGCTCCCCGAGAAGGCGAGACCCGCCCGCGGCGGCTTCGACATGAGCGTGGGGCGCACCAGCGTGGCGGTTCGCTTTCGCTCCGAGACGGCGAGGATCGACCTCAACGCCGCGCCCGCCGACCTGCTGGCCGGGCTGTTCACCGCGGTCGGCGTCGATTCCTCGCGGGCGCAAAATTTTGCCGATCGCGTTGTCGGATGGCGCACGAAGGCCAAGGCGAGCGCCGACGCCAGCGGGTCGGGCGCCGGCGCCAACCCGGCGAGCGCCAACGCAAACCCGGCGGGCGCCAACGCCAGCCCGGCGGGCGCTGACGCGAGCCTCGCGAGCGCCGGCGGCACGGAGGACAAGGCCGCCAGGGAGGACAAACTGTACAGCCGGGAGAACATGCCTTATCCGCCGCGCCACGCCCCATTCGACAGCGCGCTCGAGCTCAGTCTTCTCCCGGGGATTCCGCTCGCGGTGGTCGAGCGGGTCCTGCCCTATGTGACCGTGTTCAGCGGCCAGGCGGAAGTCGACGTCTTCACCGCGGACCCGACCGTGCTCTCCGCTTTCCCGGAGATGACGGCCAAAATCCTTGGCGGGATCCTGAGCGCGCGGGCCAGCGATCCTGGCGACGGGAAGGCATTGCTGGAGCTGCTCGGTCCGGCGAAGGCGCGCGCCACAGCCGACAAATCGAAAGTGTTCCGGGCGTCAGTCTCGGTCGAATTCAACAATGGCAGGCGCGTTCACGCGGAGGTCGTGTTTCGCCTCAAGGACCAGGACAAGAACAAGGGGGACAAAGACCAGAACGCCAAGGACCAGAACGCCAGCGATCAAGGCGCCGGGGATCAAGGCGCCAAGGACCAGAACGCGAAGGACCAAGGCGACGGGCCCTACGAATTGCTGTATTGGCGGGACGATTTCGATGGCCCGATGCAATCGGCGTAAGGATCGTCCGTGACCGTCCGGGCTTTGCTTCTCACCCGCGCGTCGACCTTTATCGACGACGTCGCCGCGGGAGCGGCGTGTCTGGGCGCGGCGCTCCGGCCCAGCCACGGAATCGAACTCGTTGAACAGGCCGACGGCTCTTTTCTTGTCATGGACAGGCGCAGGAAGGGGGCGGAACGGGGGAACGGGCTGTCGTTGCGTATCGACGAAGGCGGAATCGCCGATCCGATTTCCCCTGCAGCGCGGTCGGCTCTCGCGCGAAGCTCAGTCGACGTCCGGCTCGCGCCGTCGCACTACATCTTCCGGTCGCTCGAACTGCCCGAAGGCGCGCGTCAGTTTCTCGACGGCGTGGTGCGCTCCCAGATCGATCGCCTGACGCCGTGGTCGGCCAGCGAAGCCGCCCTGGGATGGAGCGAGCCGACTGACGCGGGCGCGGGACAATTCTCCATCACCGTTGCGGCTACGGCGCGATCGCTGGTCGCTCCGATCGCCAGCGCGGCAATGGCCGCCGGGGCCGCCCAGGTCCGCATGTCGACGCGGGCCGGCGAAGGAGAGGGGCCTGTCATTCCGGTCTTCAGCCAGGATATTGGCGGCCGAAACGGAGGGCGGGGATTGCGGAGGGGCCTCGTCGCCGGCCTCGCCCTCGCCGGTCTTGCCTTCACGATCAGCCTTGGCGCCTGGCTGGTCGCCGGCGCGGGCCGTGACGCCCGGCTGATCGATGTTCAGAACCGGATCGCCGAGCGGCGCTCGGCGCTCATGAACCGGCGCGGCCCGGCGGCAGAAGAGGCCCTCAAAGCCCTGGAGGCCCGGAAATGGGCCGCGCCTTCGGCGGTCATGGTTCTCGAGGCGCTGTCCAAGACCCTGCCAGACGACGCGCACCTGACCGAATTGCACATCGAGGGCGGCAAGGTGCAGATCGCCGGATCGGCCGCCAGCGCGCCGGAGCTCATCAAGCTGATCGAGCAGTCGCGGCGATTCGCCAAGGCCACGTTCTTCGCGCCGACGGTGCGGGGTCCACACGGCGGCGAGAGCTTTCACATCGAGGCGCATATCGAACCCTCATTCGCGGTGACGAATTGATCCAAATCCCGCTCATGGACCGACGCCAGGCGCTGGCGGTCGCCGCCTACATCGGCGTGGTGATCGGCCTTCTGGCCGTCGCGCTCTTCTTTGTCGCGGACCTCCGCGACAAAGCCGCGGAGATCGCGGCGGCCCAGGCTCGGCTTGACCAGCTGTCCGAGAGGTCGCGGCCGGGCTCGCCGGCGTCGATCGCCTCGAACGGGGGCCCGAGCGGTTCGCCGTTTCTCGACGGCAAAACGATAACCATCGCGGGCGCGGCGCTCCAGCAGCGCGTCGAGCAGGCGGTGACGAAGGCAGGCGGCGCGCTGGTGTCGTCGCAGGTCGAACTCGACGGCCCCGACGCCAAGAACGGTTTCGTCGGGCTGACGGCCAGCATGGAGGTCAGCCAGCCGGCGGTGCAGACGATCCTTTACGACATCGAGGCAGGAATGCCATACTTGTTCGTGGACAAGCTTTCGATCCAGTCGCCGGAGTTTTTTGGAGAACCCGAGAGCGGGCGCATGCGAATGACGGTCGGGGTCGTCGGGCAATGGCAGCCGGCAGACTGATGCGGCGGCTGGCGGTCATTCTCGTGATCGGCTCGGCCTTCGCCGCGCAAGCGGCGGCGGACCCGGTCCAGGAGCGCGTCGATCTCGGGCCTCGGTCCGAGGCGGGGTCGCGCGGCGCCGAGGGGAACGCCGTCGCGAACCCTCATCCCCCGCCGGCGGGCCTGACGCCCCGTCCCAGCGCGACGTCGTCGCGAAGCGGCAACCCGTTGTGGGCAGTTCCGCTGACCGGGTTGACGGCGACGCGGGACCGGCCGCTGTTTTCCGCCTCGCGCCGCCCTCCCGTCGTCGCTCTCCCGGCCGCCCAGCCGCCGAAGCGGGAAGCCCTTGCGCCTCCTCCGCCGGAGCGGCCGCTGCTCACCCTGATCGGGACGATCGTCAGCCGGGGGGCGAGCCTCGCCATGCTGCAGGGCTCCAGCGCCGAGGCGATATCGCGGCTCCGCCTCGGTCAGGAGAATGACGGCTGGCGGGTGCGAGGGATCGGGTTACGATCGATCATGGTCGAAAAGGGCGATCGCTCGGTGGAGCTCGCCCTGCCCAGACCCAATGAGGCGCCGGCGCAATAGAGCGAGGCTCGGGAAAAAGCAGCGGCCGCGCGAAACCGAAGCAATCAGGAGCCTGCCGCGATTCCATCGAGCGGCGGGGCCACGGCGACGACGAAAGCGGCGCGCACCTCGTCCAGGCCGCGCCTTGAGCTGCGTCAGGCCGCTCACCGTCCCATAACACTTCCTTTGGGCAATCCTTTGGGCAACTTGGGCGCCGTTCTCGCGTCCGCCTTCCACTTCGTCACGGATTCCTTTGCCGAACCGCGAAGGCGCAACGCAAACGTCGATCTTCGTCAATGGTTTAAAGCAGTATCCTGATCTATTGGATTCTCGCCGGT
>DATGHB010000172.1:0-2449 GCA_035308265.1 Roseiarcus sp. | reverse complement strand
GGCGGATGTTGTTGCCGTAGTCGACGGTCGGAACCCCGGCATGGGCATAGGTGAGCAACGCCCGCACATGCTCGGCCATCGACGCCTTGGCGGCGCGCTCGACTCCCTTGGGATCGCTCGCTCGCCGCTCCTCCCACTGCGCGAGCGTCCACCCCTTCGGCAGATAGCCGTTGACGGGATCGTGCGCCGAGGTCTGGTCGGTGACGATGTCGGGTCTGACGCCGCGTCGCAAAAGTTCGGGCAGAACCTCGCCCGCATTGCCGAGCAGCGCGACGGAAACGGCTTTGCGCTCCCTGGTCGAGCGGTCGATGATGGCGAGCGCGTCGTCGAGGTCGTTGGCTTGCACATCGACATAGCCGGTGCGCAGCCGGAACTCGATGCTCGACGGGCGACACTCGACCGCGAGCAGCGACGCGCCGGCCATGGACGCCGCGAGCGGCTGCGCGCCGCCCATGCCGCCGAGGCCGGCGGTGAGAATCCATTTTCCTCTAAGGTCGCCGCCGTAGTGGCGCCGCCCCATTTCGACGAAGGTCTCGTAGGTGCCCTGCACGATGCCCTGCGAGCCGATATAGATCCACGAGCCCGCGGTCATCTGCCCGTACATCATGAGCCCCTTGCGATCGAGCTCGTTGAAGCAGTCCCAGGTCGCCCAGTGCGGCACGAGATTAGAGTTCGCAATCAGCACGCGGGGCGCGTCGGGGTGGGTGCGGAACACGCCGACCGGCTTGCCGGACTGGACGAGCAGGGTCTGATCGCCCTCGAGGCGGCGCAGGCTCGCGACGATGCGGTCGAACGCCTGCCAGTCGCGCGCCGCCCGCCCGATGCCGCCGTAGACGACGAGCTCGCCCGGCCGCTCGGCGACGTCGGGATCGAGATTGTTCATCAGCATGCGCAGGGGCGCTTCGGTGAGCCAACTTTTGGCGGAAAGTTCGGTTCCGCGAGGGCTGCGGATGACGCGCATATTGTCGATGCGGGTTGGCGCGGTCATGGGCTGGAGTCCTCATTCAACACGGCAAACCACCATTGCGAGGAGCGTAGTGACGAGCCAATCCAGGGATCATAGAGCAGCGCCTTACGGCCTCTGGATTGCTTCGCTCCGCTCGCAATGACGGCAAGAGATGCAAACATCGCAATCATTGGCTCAGGTGCTGAAGCATCGCCTCCAGGACGCGCCTGACCGTCGCGCGCGTCGGCGCGGCCCGCGCTTCGTCGATCGGGGTTGGCCAGTTCCCCGGCGAGGGGCGCTCGGGCTCGCGCATATAGGCGCGGCAGGCGAGTTCGAGCTGCGACGCTTCGACGCCTTCGCTTGGGCGGCCATAGGCGCGGGTGATCCAGCCGCCCTTGAAGCGGCCGTCGACGACCATGGCTTTGCCTGACGCCTCGAGAATACCGGCGACCGACTCGCGCAATTTCGGCGAGCAGCTTGCGCTGGAATTCGTGCCCAGGTTGAATACGGGCAATTCGCCCTCGAACAGGCGCGGGATCTTTGAGCGGATGGAGTGGGCGTCGAACAAGGCGACGCGCTTGTGGTTCACGCGCAGGCGCGCGATCTCGGCCGTCAGCGCTGCGTGGTACGGGTCGAAATAGAGGCGCCGTCGCTCGGCGATTTCGGCTGCATCTGGCGTTCGCCCCTCGCGGTAGAGCGGTTCGCCGTCGAAGGTCGTGGTCGGGACGAGCTCGGTCGTCGCCTGACCGGGATAGAGCGACAGGCCGCTAGGATCGCGATTGACGTCGATGATCGAGCGGGAGAGCTTCGTTCGGATCAGCGTCGCGCCAAGCGGCGCGACAAAATCATAGAGCTCGTCGAGCCGCCAGTCGGCGTCCTTGCGCGCGAGCCACGGATCGACGAAGGCCGGCTCGAAGGCGAGGAGGTCGATCCCGGCGTGTGGAATGCTGACGATCAGCGGAGCGTCGCGGCGCTCGACGATGAGCCAGCGGGGGCGATCGGTCATCGCGCAGACCTCTCGACGCCGGGCAGGGGGATGGCGCCGACCGCGTCGATGACGGCGCCGCTTCGCACGAGGTTCGTCGCGGCGGCGATGTCGGGGTGAAAATACCGGTCGTCGTCGAGATGGGGAACCTCGCGGCGCACCAGCGCCCGCAGGGCTTCGAGCAGCGCGCTCGACAGCAGGGGTCGGTGAAAGTCGCAGGCCTGGGCAGCGGCGATCAGCTCGATGCCAACGATCGACAAGGCGTTCTCGGCCATGGGCGCGAGGCGCCTTGCCGCATGGGCGGCCATCGAGACGTGATCCTCCTGGTTGGCCGAGGTCGGAATCGAATCGACGCTCGCCGGAAAGGCGCGGGTCTTGTTCTCGGAGACGAGCGCCGCGGCGGTGACCTGGCCGATCATGAATCCCGAATTCAGGCCCGGCTTCGGGGTCAGGAACGCCGGCAGGCCGGAGAGCGCCGGATCGACGAGGAGCGCGATCCTGCGCTCGGCGAGCGAGCC
>DATGHB010000171.1:0-6777 GCA_035308265.1 Roseiarcus sp. | reverse complement strand
GTTCCAGAACTTCGCGCTGTTTCCCCACATGTCGGCGTTCGACAACGTGGCGAGCGCGCTCACCGCCCGCAACGCGCCAAGCGATGTCATTCGGGCCAAGGTCGAGAAGGTCGCGGCGCTACTCAAGATCGGGCACGTCCTTGGCCATGCTCCGCGCGAACTGTCCAACGGCCAGAAGCAGCGCACCGCATTGGCGAGGGCGCTGGTGGCGGAGCCACAAATCCTGCTCCTCGACGATCCGCTGCGCAACGTGGACGCGAAGCTCCGCTACGAGATGCGCCTCGAACTGCCGTCCCTGCTCAAGGCCTCGGGCTCCGCGGTTCTCTACGTCACCCAGGACTATAAGGAAGCGATGGCGCTCGGCGACCGGATCGCTGTGCTTTCGGACCGGGAGTTCACCCAGATCGCCCGGCCCGCGGAGATCTATCGCAAGCCCGCGACGGTCAGCGTCGCGAGGCTGTTCGGCGATCCGACGATCAACCTCATTCCGGTTGCCCCGCTGGCCTCGCCAGGGGGAACGCAAATCGGGGTCGGGGGCGCCTCGGTGTCGCTTCCGCCAGGGTTCGCGCACCTGGCGGGACGGGCCTGCGTTCTCGGGTTGCGGGCGGAACACGTCACGGTCGAGGACAGGATCTCGCCGGAAAGCTTTCCGGTCGAGGTGGTCGCGGTGACGCCCCTCAATGAAAAGACCCTGCTTCTTCTCCGCACCGGCGATGGGCGCGAAATTCTGGCTTCCGAGGCGGGGGCCAGCGAGGCCTCGCGCCGGCATGGCCCCGCCTTCGCCAGGTTCGATCCGAAGACCGCCCTTCTCTTCGAGAGCGACAGCGGCCGCCGCATCGCTCCCCAGGCGGCGTGAGGGCCCCATGTCCGAGGCCGCCCTTTCGATCAGGAGCGTCGACAAGATCTACCCGGGCCGTGGGAAAGGCCCGGTCCATGCGGTGAAGGCCCTCGACATGGATGTGGCTCGGGGCGAGATCGTGGCGCTTCTGGGGTCGTCGGGCTGCGGGAAGACCTCGACCTTGCGCATGATCGCGGGCTTCGAGGAGGTCACGCGGGGCGACATCCTCGTCGAGGGCCGGCGAGTCAACCAGATGCCGCCCGCGCGCCGCAAGGTCGCGATGGCTTTCGAGGGCTATTCCCTCTACCCGCCTCTCACCGTCCGCGACAACATCGCTTTCGCGCTGAAAAGCGCCCGCATCGGGTCGAGGGAGGTCGGGAAATCGGTTCAGGAGATCGCGCGGCTCCTCGACATCGAGCCGATCCTCGATCGGTACCCCTCGTCGATCTCGGGCGGCCAGCAGCAGCGGGCGAGCCTCGCGCGCGCGCTCGTCCGCCAGGCGGACCTCTACCTGCTCGACGAGCCGATGGGACAGCTCGAGCCGCAGCTGCGCGCGGTCCTGCGGGGCCGGCTGAAAAGCCTTTTGCTCGATCGCCGGATGACCTCGATCTTCGTCACGCACGATCAGACCGAGGCGAATGCGCTCGCCGACCGCGTGGCGGTCATGGAGGCGGGCGTGCTCCAGCAATTTGCCGGCCAGAAGGACCTGCGCGAAAGGCCGGCCAATCTGTTCGTCGCCACATTTGTCGGCGAGCCGCCGATGAACACCTTTGAATCCAGGGTCACGAACGGCGAGCGGGTCCGGTTCGCGATCGACGGCGGGCCGACTCTCGACTTCGCGTGCGCCGAAATCCCGCCCAAGGTTCGCGCCGCGATCGGTGGGCGCGATAAGGTGGTGATCGGGGTCCGTCCCCACGCGGTCCGGCTGGGGGCTGGAGCGGGCGAAGCCCGGATCGTCTCCAATCAATGGCTGGGCGACCAGAGCCATCTGGCGATGGAAGTGGCGGGAAAGCTCATGGTCGCCGTCTCACACGCGCCGATCCCGGCCACGGCCGGCGAGCTGGTGCGGTTCGGCGTTGCGGCCGCGGACCTGCACGTGTTCGACGCGGCCACGTCGGCGGCCTTGTCGCACGGGCTCGAAGCCGCATGAGCCGCGCCAAATTGAGCCCATGACTCGCGACATTCTCATCGGAATCGACGCCGGAACTTCCGTCATCAAGTCGGTTGCGTTTTCGCCCGCCGGCGAACAGCTCGCCGTCGCCGCGCGCACGAATGTCTATCAAACGCTCGGCGGCGGCCAGGTCGAGCAGGACATGGCGCGGACCTGGGCCGATTGCGCCGCGACGTTGCGCGAACTCGCCGAACGCGTGCCCGACCTTGCGCGCCGCGTCGCGGCGCTTGGCGTGACGGCGCAGGGCGATGGTTCATGGCTCATCGACGCCGCCGGCGAACCGGTGGGCGGCGGGCTCCTGTGGCTGGATTCGCGCGCAGCGGGGCTGGTGTCGGAATACCTTCCGACCGACGCCTACCGCGACCACTATGCCCTGACCGGCTCCGGTCTCAACGCCTGCATGGCCTCGGCGCAACTTGCGTGGATGAAGCGCTGGCAACCCGATCGCCTCGCCCGGGCCACGACCTGCTTTCACTGCAAGGACTGGCTCTATTTCAAGCTGACCGGCGCTCGGGTGACCGACCCGTCGGAGGGAAACTTCACTTTCGGCAATTTCCGCACCCGGAAATACGAGCCCTCGATTCTCGAGGGGATGGGCATCGCCGACTGCGCGCGCCTGCTGCCGCCGATGATCGACGGCGTCGAGGAGAGCGGCAAGCTCTCCGCCGCCGCGGCGGCCGAAACGCTCCTGCCCGAGGGCCTGCCAGTGTCGCTCGCCTATCTCGACGTGGTGTGCACCGCGCTCGGGGGCGGACTTTGCGATCCCGCCGGCGAAGCCGGAGTCTCCATCCTCGGCTCGACCGGCATGCACATGCGTTATGCGCCGACCCCGGAGGACGTGCGCCTCAACGAGGACCGTTCGGGCTACACGATGTGCCTGCCGGTCGGGCGCGCCTGCGCTTCGATGCAGTCCAACCTGGCGGCGACCCTCAACATCGACTGGCTGATGGACATGGCGCGCGAAGCCGCGGAAATGGCCGGCGCGACGACCAGCCGCGCCGCGCTTCTTTCAGGCCTCGACGACAGGGTGCTCGCCGCCGCGCCGGGCGAGGCGCTCTATCACCCCTATATTTTCGAGGCCGGCGAACGAGGCCCGTTCCTCGATCCCCATGCGCGGGCGCAGTTCAGCGGGCTCTCGACGAGGACCAGTTTCGCGGGGCTCGCGCGCGCGGTCTTTGAAGGTCTCGCCTTCGCGGCGCGCGACTGCTACCTCGCTTCCGGCTCGATCCCGCACGAGGTGAGGATGGGCGGAGGCGCCGCGCGATCGAGAGCGATGCGCGCCATTCTCGCCGCCGCGCTTAACGCCAACGTCCGGACGCTGTCGCGGGAGGAACTCGGCGCCTCCGGCGCGGCGATGATGGCCGCGGTCGCCATCGGTGTCTACCCGAACATGGGGCTGTGCGCCGAGGCGTGGGTCGCTCCCTTTCTCGACAAGCTCACGGTCCCTGACGCTCAGCTCAGCGAATTCTATTCGAAGCTCTACCCGATCTACCGGACGATCCGAGGCGCCATGTCGCCTGCCTGGGGCGAAATGGGCCGGCTCAGACAGGAGTACGCCGCTTGACCGAGGACTTCGAGCGCCGGAGGCCGATCATATCGATCATGGGCGACCGTTTCATGCTGCCGTCCATGTTCGAGCAGGCGATCCGGCGGAAGTGCGGAGACGGCGCCGAGATCCGGTCCTACGAGGCGCCGTGGCCCGACGAGCCGATGGAGCATGGCTACGCCGCGCCCGGCATGGAGGGCCTGAAGGAATACCAGGGCACGGCCGACGAAGTGGTGGCGCATATGGACGGCGCGGAGATCGCCGTCACCCATCTCGCGCCCTTTTCGGCCGGCGTTCTCGAACGGCTGCCGCGATTGAAGCTGATCGCGGTCTCCCGCGGCGGCCCGGTCAACATCGACATGGCGGCGGCGCGGAAGCGGCGGATTCGTGTCGTCAACACGCCGGGGCGGAACGCATCGGCGGTCGCCGAATTCACCATCGGCGTGATCCTCGCCGAGACCCGCCTCATCATCAAAGGCCACGAAAGCCTGCGCCGCGGCGAATGGCGCGGCGATCTCTATCGCGCCGACCTCACCGGCGAGGAACTGTCGGAAATGACGGTCGGCGTGATCGGCTATGGGCATATCGGAACGAAGGTGGTGCGCATCCTCAAGGCCTTCGGCTGCCGCATTCTCGTCTGCGACCCTTATGTTCAGCTCTCAGCCGGAGACTTGCGGGACGGGATCGTCCAGGTCCCGCTCGACCAGCTTTTGCGGGAGAGCGACGTGGTGACGCTGCACGCGCGGGTGACCGACGAGACCCGCGGCTTCATCGGCCGCGAGCAATTCGCCGAGATGAAGCGGGGCGCCTACTTCGTCAACACCGCCCGAGGCCCGATGGTCGACTATGACGCGCTGACGCAGGCGCTCAAGAGCCGGCATTTGCGCGGCGCAGCGCTCGAGACTTTCGCCGTCGAGCCTGCGCCCGCCGACATGGAATTGCTGCGGCTCGATAACGTGACGTTGACGCCGCACATCGCGGGGGCGTCGGTCAAGACGGTGAAATTCGCCGCCGAGGCCGCCGCCGAAGAGGTTCGCCGCTATCTCGCCGGCGAAGGCCCCCTCAATCCCTGCTGAGCCGCCGCCGGACGGGATGATGAACACGGCATGACCCGAGACCTCGGCCAGTTCGACCTGATTGTCGTCGGCGGCGGCGTCAATGGCGCCGGGATAGCCCGCGACGCCGCGGGCCGCGGCCTCTCGGTCTTGCTCTGCGAGAAGGACGATCTGGCGCAGGGCACGTCCTCCCGCTCCGGCAAGCTCGTCCATGGCGGCCTGCGCTATCTCGAATATTACGAGTTTCGCCTCGTTCGCGAGGCGCTGATCGAGCGTGAGGTCCTGCTCAGCGCCGCCCCGCACATCATCTGGCCGATGCGGTTCGTGCTGCCTCACTCTCCGGAACAGCGTCCCGCCTGGATGGTAAGGGCGGGATTGTTTCTCTACGATCACTTAGGGGGGCGCCGCATCCTGCCGCCGGCGCGAAAGCTCGACCTCACGAGGGGGCCCGAGGGCGAGCCGATCCGCAAGAGCTTCAAACGCGCGTTTGAATATTCGGATTGCTGGGTGGACGATTCGCGCCTCGTCGTCCTGAACGCGCTCGACGTCCGTGCGCGCAATGGACTCGTGCTGACCAGGACCGCGCTTCTCGACGCGCGCCGCGAGGGCGCTGTCTGGCGCGCCGAATTCAGCGGCGCGCGCGAGGCGACGGGAAAGGTCCTCGTCAACGCGGCCGGTCCGTGGGTGGACGACGTTCTCGCCCGAACCGGCGCCAACGCCGAAAGCCGCGTCCGGCTGGTCAAGGGCAGCCATATCGTCACCCGCAAGTTCTGGAGCGGCGAGCAGGCCTACCTGCTCCAGAACAGCGACAAGCGAGTGATCTTCGTCAACCCCTACGAGGGCGATCTCGCGCTCATCGGCACGACCGACATTCCGTTCGACGGCCGACCGGAGGACGTTACGATCGACCGCGGCGAGATCGACTATCTTCTCTCGGTGGTCGACAGATATTTCGCCGCGGCGCCGAAGGTAAGCGACATCGTCGACTCCTTTTCTGGCGTCCGCCCGCTCTATGACGACAGGGCTGCGAACCCGAGCGCGGTCACGCGAGACTATGTCTTCGATGTCGAGGCGCCGTCGGGCCAGGCGCCGATGCTTTCCGTCTTCGGCGGCAAGATCACCACCTACCGCAAGCTCGCCGAGCATGCGCTCGAGAAGCTCGCTCCTTACCTGCCGAAGATGACGCGCCCCTGGACCGAGACCGCGCACTTGCCCGGCGGGAACATCGCGGGCGGCGATTTCTCGCGTTTCCACGCCGACCTCTTGAAGCGCCGCGCCTGGCTTCCGCCGGAGGTCGCCTTCGGCTATGCGCGCCGGTATGGGACGAGAGTCGAAGACCTCCTGGATGGCGCGAAGTCGACCGGCGACCTCGGGCGCTTTTTCGGCGGAACGCTCTACGAGCGCGAAGCCCGCTTCCTCGCGAGCGAAGAATGGGCGCTGCGCGCCGAAGACGTTCTCGAGCGGCGGACGAAACACGGATTGCACCTGACGAAGCAACAACGCGACACATTCGCCGAATGGTTTGCAGCGCTTGCGCCGGCGGCAGTCCAATGACTTCGAAGCCCGCCGGAAGCGACGAACTTCAGGCCTTGCGCGAATTGTCCGCCACGCTCGGCACCGACCGGTTGCGGACGCAGGGCGCGGGCGGCAACACCTCGATCAAGCGCGACGGAATTTTGTGGATCAAAGCGTCGGGAACCTGGCTTTCCGACGCCCTCGCGCGGGACATCATGACGCCGGTTCGCCTGGACCCGTTGCTCAAGGCGATCGCCGGCGGCGATCCCCGCGCCGCGACCGCGGTCGATTTCGTCGATTCCAGCTTGAATCCGGCCGGCCTCAGGCCTTCGATCGAGACCAGCGTTCACGCGATCATCCCTGCGCCGGTCGTCGTTCATATCCATTGCGTGCACACGATCGCGCTTGCCATCCGGCGGGACGGCGAGGGAATCGCGCGCGAACGCCTGCGAGGCTTGGCCAACGTCGCGTGCGTGTTCGCGCCATACCGCAAGCCGGGCCTGCCGCTCGCCCTGGCCATTCGGGAGCGGCTGACGAAGAGCGCGAATGTCTTCGTCCTCGCCAATCATGGCCTCATTGTCGCGGGCGAAACGGTTGAGGAAGTCGCCGATCGGATCGCGCGCGTGTGCGACGCGTTCGCCGCGCCCGCCCG
>DATGHB010000170.1:0-2424 GCA_035308265.1 Roseiarcus sp. | reverse complement strand
CGATCCGCGCTTCGCCGCCGCGGCGATCGGGGAGGGCGGGGCGCCCGCGATCGGGACGACGGTGATCCTCGCCGGCTATGGCGCGGCGCGCGAGGGCGACTGGCCGTCGGGCGGCGTGTTGCGCAGCGTGAGGCTCGCCGTGCGCGAGCCCGCGTCCAGGGTTCTCATCTGGGCCGCCGATCCCACTGGCAAGGCCGCCGGCGCCTGCAGCGGCGATTCCGGCGCGCCGGTGTGGTCGCCGGACGGGTCGACTGCGATCGCCATCGTCGCCTGGGCGCAGGGGCCCCATGGCCGCGGTTGCGGAGGCCTGACCCAGGGCCCGCTGCTCGCGCCGCTCAAGGGCTGGATCGAGAAGACGAAAAGGGCGCTTGAATTGGGGGAATAAAAAACCGCGCCGTTCTGAATGAACCGTCGCCGGCGAGGAATGTTAAGAAACGATAATTGTTCCTGCCGCAATTTCGACGATGAACGCGACGAAGTTCGCGCGGGCTACCGGGCTTCGACTGTTGAACCTGAGGAGAAATCAATGCGAGTTGGACGAGTGACGCTGCCGGTTGCGGCTTTGACCCTGTTCACGTCGACCGTCGGGGGGCTGGCGATGTCGCCAGCCATCGTGCGCGTCGACCTCATGGATCCGTCAAGCGGGCCCTCGGTCAAGTCGATGATGATCGAGACCGACCGGCAAAGCGTCAAGGCCGGACCGGTGGAATTCCTCGTTTCCAACGATTCGAAGAGCCTGGTTCACGAGATGATTGTCGTGTCGGTGGCGGACCCCAACACGCCTTTGCCCTATGACAGGAAGGACGGCCGGGTGATAGAATCCAAGATCAAGGACCTCGGCGAAGCGTCCGACCTCCCGGCGGGAACGAAGAAGACGCTGACCCTGACGTTGAAGCCCGGCAACTACATCCTCATGTGCAATCAGCCCGATCACTACAAGACCGGCATGAGGGCGAGCCTGACGGTCACTGAGTAAGGCGGCTGCCATATTTTCGCGGCGGCCACGAGTTCCATCTCACCGCCGCCGCGCCTCGACCGCGACGATCCTGCACGTCTTTGAGGCCGCGGCGGCGGCCTGGCCGCTTTGCTTGTTTTTATTTGGATTTGCTTGGCCTAATTTGCACTGAGCTCGCCTTAAGGTTGCATTCACGCTACGCAACGGGCTGGCCGGGCTCTGGCCCGCTGGTTCCATCGAGGCGATCGGCCCTCTAGTCTGGCCCCCTCCGTCAGCTTCAAACGACAAGGCCGATCCATGTCCTTCGCCCGCTATCCTTCGCTCATCGACAAGGTCGTCTTCATCACTGGAGGCGGGTCGGGCATCGGCGCGGGGATGGTCGAGGCTTTCGCCGCGCAGGAGGCCAATGTCGCTTTCGTTGATATCGCGACGGAGGCGTCGAAGGAGCTGGCGGCGAAAATCGGGGCCTCGAGGCCGCCGCCCCTCTATCTTCACTGCGACGTGACCGACATCGCCGCGCTGGAAGCGGCGATGGAGGAGGTTCGGCAGCGTCTGGGGCCGATCGGGGCGCTCATCAACAACGCCGCCAATGACCAACGCCAGAATGTCGATGAGGTGAGCGAAGCGGACTGGGAGCGGGCGATGGCGGTCAACCTCAAGCATCAGTTCTTCGCCGCCCAGATCGCGCGCCGCTCGATGCGCGAACTCGGCGGCGGAGCGATCGTCAATTTTTCCTCGACCGCGTGGATGATCGGCATCGACAAGCTGTCGGTCTATTCCGCCGCCAAGGCGGCGATCGTGGGTCTGACAAACGCTCTGGCCCGCGAATTCGGACCGGATAATATCCGCGTCAACGCCATCGCCCCCGGCGCGGTGATCACCGAGCGGCAGCGCCGCTTGTGGATGAGCGAGAAAGACATCGCCGAGTTCCGCGCGCGTCAATGCATCAACCGGAGCTTGCTCGCCGAAGATGTGGCGCGCATGGCGCTTTTTCTGGCCGCCGACGACAGCGCGATGATCACCAAGCAATGCTATCAGGTCGATGGCGGATTGCGTTGAGCGACCTCGACAAAAATGAACTTGATGCCGCCAGATTGCCGGCGCATGCTTCAAGCCCCGCGGCGGCTCGACGATAAGACCGCCTGACAATGGGAGAGACGGATGACGACAGTTGCCCGTATTCTGGACGACAAGGGTCGCGACGTTTTCACCACGCGACCGCACTACACCCTGAAGGAAGTCATAGAACTCCTCGCCGCAAGAGGGGTGGGAGCGGTGGTCGTCTCGGACGCTTCGCTCAGCGTCCTCGGCATCCTTTCGGAACGCGACGTGGTCCGCGTCATCGCCAGACACGGCGCCGCCGCGCTCAACGATCCCGTGTCGCACCACATGACGCCGAAGGTCGTCACCGTAACCAACGAGGACACGATCGAGCACGTCATGCAGACGATGACGGCAGGCCGGTTTCG
>DATGHB010000169.1:0-6875 GCA_035308265.1 Roseiarcus sp. | reverse complement strand
AGCGCCTTGATCGCGGCCGGACCACGGTACGACCGGCCGGACGCGGGTCTCAAGCCGGTGCCCGAGGCCCTGGTCGCGCAAACGTGGCTCGAGGTCGCCGGGACTGGCCGGTCGGGCGCCCGATGACGAAGGAGCTCCTGGTCGCGCGCGGCGTCGAGGTCGCCTATGGCGGGAAGCGGCGCCTGAACGGCGAGCGCGCGGGCGGGGTCAAGGTCCTGCACGGCCTCGACCTTGAGATCGGCCGCGGCGAAACCGTCGGCGTCGTCGGCGAATCAGGCTCAGGCAAGACGACGCTCGGGCGGGCGCTTCTGCGGCTCATCGCCGTCGATGCCGGCTCGGTCGTCTTCGACGGGCGGGACATTACACGCCTCAAGGAACCGGAAATGCGGCCGCTGAGACGTCGCATGCAGATGATTTTCCAGGACCCGATGACCTCGCTCAATCCGCGCCACACGGTGAGGCGAATCCTGGTCGAGCCGCTGATCTTTCATCGCGTGGCGAGCAGCGGCGCCGACGCCGAGCGCCGGGTGCGGGGCTTCTTCGATCGCGTCGCGCTGCCGCTTTCCTGTCTCGACCGGAGCCCGCACGAACTATCGGGCGGGCAGCGCCAGCGCGTGGGCATCGCCCGCGCCGCACTGCTCGAGCCGGACTTCGTGCTGGCCGACGAGATCGTCTCCGGGCTCGATGTTTCGACCCAGGCCCAGACGCTCAATCTCCTCAAGACGCTGACCCGCGATCTCGGTCTCGCCATGGCGTTCATCAGCCACGACCTCTCGGTGATCCGCGCGGTTTGCGATCGGGTCTATGTCATGAAGTCGGGCCGCGTGGTTGAGGAGGGCCGCTGCGAGGACGTCTTCGCCGCGCCGAAGAGCCGCTACACGCAACTCCTCATCGATGCTATCCCGCTGCCCGAAATCGACCCCGGCTGGCTCGACCGCGACGTGGCGGCGGAGGCTGATGTCCTCAGTCCAGACAGGCGGACATGAGCGCGGAGGAGGGATCGGCCAGGCCCTCGATGACGTCGAAATGATGCCTGCCCGCTTCCGGCGTCCACGGGCAGGACCACGCCTCCGACAACAGGCGGGCCTGCCACAGAAACGCCGGCCTTTCCTCAGCGCCAACCCAGACATGGGCCTCGACGCCCGGACGCATCGAGAGGCGGGCGGGGCTCTCGCGCGCAATTTCCGCCGGATCGAGGCGGAGGTCGGCGTTCATCGCCGTCAAAGCGATCGGCTCGAGATCGGCGAGCGGAGAGATGGGGGCGACCCGCTTGATGGGGGCTGAAGGGGACATATCGGCGCAAGCCATCCGGGCGCTCAATTGCCCGCCCGCGGAATGGCCGCTGACGACCACTGGACCGGCAACTAGCCTCGCCGCGCCTTCAACCGCGCGCGCGATCTCCTGGGTCATCGCTTCGATCCGGGCTTCGGGGGCGAGCGTGTAGGAGGGGATCGCGCATGCCCATCCGCGCGCCAGTGCGCCCGCCGCGAGATGCGACCACGATTCGCGATCGAACTTCAGCCAATAGCCGCCATGGATGAAGACCAGAAGGCCCGTGGGCTCTCCTTCCGGCAAAAAGAGATCGAAACGGTTGCGCTCTTTTGGGCCATAAAGGATCTCGGTCTTCGCCCGCTTTCCAAGGCTCGCGCGGAACGCCGCCGCCTCGCGCGTCCAGCGAGGCGGAAAGGCTTCGGCGCCGGGAATGAAGGGGCCGTTGGCATAGGCGCGGTCGTAGTCCAACTTCGGCGGCTCCGGTCTCAAACGTCGATTTGCGGCGCCCTGAGATTGCCGGCCATTCTTCGCAGCCGATCTCTCAGGCTCCCGATCTCTTCCGGAGAAAACCCGGTCAAAGCCCTGTCCGTTTCCGCAAGCGTCAGCGGCAGAACGCGCGCGAACATCCGCCGGCCCTTGGCGGTGAGCGAGATTGCGAGGCTCCGGCGGTCGGTCTTGCGTTCGAGCCGGGCGACGAGTCCCTCCGCTTCCATCAGTCCGAGGGTGCGGGTGAGCGTGGTGCGGTCCGCGGACGTCAGATCGGCGAGCCGGCCCATGGTCGCGCCGGAATGCTCGTGCAAGACGGCAAGCACGCGCCAGCGGGCGTAGTCGACGCCAAACGGACGCAGGCGCGTATTGATCGCGCGGGTGCGCCGCGCCAGAATCTGGCTGAAATAGAAAAAGAGATGGTCCTCGAGCCGGAAAGCCCGGACCGCCTCCTCCCGCCCGCCCGCGGTCTCCAGCAATCGTCCTCCGTCTCCGTCCCGGCGCAAATTAGGTTGACTTGCACATATTATGCGTCACTATGCTGGATCAGGCAACCGGCGGAAAGCCGGAAAGGGAGTGAACGTTCGAGGAGGTGAGAGATGAAACCGGGTTCGATCCTGCTCGTGGGCCTGGCCGCATTGGCCGCTTCAGCCCTCGGCGCGGCCGCGGCGGACAAGGTGAAAGTCGGCGTCATCGTAACGCTCTCCGGGCCCGCCGCGGTGCTCGGCGGGCAGGTGCGCGACGGCTTCAACCTGGCGGTCAAGACGCTGGGCGGCAAGCTCGGCGGCATCGACGCGGACGTGATCGTCGTCGACGACGAGCTCAAGCCGGACGTCGCGGTGACCAAGGTCAAGGAGCTCATCGAGCGGGACCACGTCAATTTCGTCGTCGGCCCCGTGTTCTCGAACATCCTGATGGCGATCCACAAGCCGGTCGTCGAGTCGAACGCCTTTCTGATCTCGCCAAATGCCGGCACATCCAGTTTCGCCGGCAAGGAGTGCAATCCGAACTTTTTCGTCACCTCTTATGAGAATGACCAGGTTCACGAGGTTCTCGGCAAATACGCGCAGGACAAGGGCTACAAGTCCGCTTTCCTGATGGCCCCGAACTACCAGGCCGGCAAGGACGCGCTCGCCGGCTTCAAGCACGAGTTCAAGGGCGAAATCGTCGACGAGGTGTACACGCCGCTCGGCCAGCTCGATTTCTCCGCCGAACTCGCCAAGATCGCCGCCGACAAGCCGGACGCGTTCTTCACCTTCATGCCGGGCGGCATGGGGGTGAACCTGGTCAAGCAATACCGTCAGGCCGGGCTCGCCTCGATTCCGTTCCTCTCCGCGTTCACGGCGGACGAATCGACGCTGCCGGCCGAGAAGGACGCCGCGATCGGCTTCCTCGGCGGCGCCGACTGGGCGCCGGACATGGACAACTCGCAGACGAAAGCGTTCGTCAAAGCCTATGAGGCCGCCTATGGCGCCGTGCCCGGCAGTTACGCCATGCAGGCCTATGACGCGGCGATGCTGATCGACAGCGCAATCAAAGACGCGGGCGGCAAGCTTTCCGACAAGGACGCGCTGCGCGCCGGGCTCAAGAAGGCGAACTTCACTTCGCTGCGCGGCAAGTTCAAGTTCGGCGTCAACAACTATCCGGTCCAGGATTTCTATCTGGTCAAGGCGGCCAAGCGCGCCGACGGGAAGTACGAAACGGAGATCGTCGAGCGCATATTCACCGATTACGTCGACCCCTACGCCCACGAGTGCCAGATGAAGTAGCGGCGCGGCGCCTCCCCTCGTGTCGCTCGGGCTCGTCATCGTCCAGACCCTGAATGGCCTGCAGCTTGGGATCCTGCTGTTCCTCATCGCCGCGGGCCTGACGCTGACCTTCGGGGTGATGAATTTCGTCAATCTCGCTCATGGCGTTCAGTACATGGTTGGCGCTTATCTCGCCGCCATGTTCGCTTCCCTGACCGGCGGATTCTGGGGCGCGCTCGCGCTCACCCTGCCCGCTGCGCTCGCATTCGGACTTGCCCTCGAAATCCTGATCTTCCGGTGGCTCTACGACCGGGACCACCTCTCCCAGATTCTCGCGACCTTCGGCGTCATCCTGTTTCTCAACCAGGCGGTGAAGACGATCTGGGGCGCGGCGCCCCTCAGCGTGCCCACGCCCACGGCCCTGTCGGGAAGCATCGTCCTCATGCCCGGCCTGCTCTTCCCCGTCTACCGGCTCGCGCTGATCGGCGCAGGCCTCGCGACAGCGTTCGCTCTTTATCTCTTCATCAATCATACCAGGGTCGGCATGCTGGTCCGCGCCGGCTCGACCAACGCCCCGATGGTTTCCGCGCTCGGCGTCAACATCCGTCGGCTGTTCATGCTGGTCTTCGGCTTCGGCGCCATGCTCGCGGGCTTCGCGGGCGCGCTGGTCGCGCCGATCCTGTCGGTCGAGCCGGGCATGGGCGACAATCTCCTCATCCTCGCCTTCGTGGTGATCGTGATCGGCGGCATCGGCTCGATCCGCGGCGCCTTCATCGCGGCGCTGATGGTGGGGCTCATCGACACGCTGGGGCGCGCATTCGGACCGCAGATGCTGCGTCTTGCGCTGAGCCCCTCCGCCGCCAGCCAGACGGGCCGCGCGCTCGCGCCGATGCTGATCTACATCCTCATGGCGGCGGTGCTGTTCGAGCGCCCTTCCGGCCTGTTCCCGGTCAAGCGATGACAATGCGCGGCCAGGCGCCCGCGATCCTCCTTTTCGCGGGGCTTGTCCTCTTCCCTTTCGCCGCGCGCTTTGGCGCCGACGCCTATCTGATTGCGCTTGGCGCGCGCATGCTCATCCTTGCGCTCGCCGCGCTCTCGCTCGATTTCCTCGTTGGCCAGGGCGCGCTCATCTCCTTCGGCCACGCCGCCTATCTCGGGATCGGGGCCTATTCGGTGGTGCTGGCCTCACTTGTCGGAATCGACGATTTCCTCCTGCAGGCGCTGATCGCCATCGCCGCCGCCGCCGTGTTCGCAGCACTCACCGGCTATGTCTCGCTGCGCGCGAGCGGGGTCTACTACATCATGAGCACGCTCGCATTCGGGCAGATGCTCTATTTCCTGTTCGTGTCGCTGTCGGTCCTGGGCGGGGACGACGGCTATACGCTGTCGAGCCGCAGCCGCGTTTTCGGCCGCCCGCTGATCGCCAGCGACTTCGCCTTCTACTTTCTCTGCCTTGCTGTGCTCGCCTGCGCCTATCTCCTGCTGGCGCGGATCACGCAGTCGCGCTTCGGCCGCGTTCTCAACGCGATCCGGCAGAACCCAATGCGCGCCCGGGCGGTCGGGTTCAGGCCCTTTCCGTTTCAGCTCGCCGCCTGCGTGATCGCGGGCGCGATCGCCGCCGTCGCCGGGACGCTCATCGCCAACCAGAGCGAATTCGTCGCGCCAGCCTTCATGTCCTGGCAGCGGTCGGGCGAACTCCTGGTGATGACCATCCTTGGCGGCGTGGGGTCGCTGTGGGGCGCGATCCTCGGCGCGCTCGCCTATCTCACCCTCGAAGAGACGCTTTCGCTCATCACCGACCAGACGCATCTCATCATCGGTCCGCTTCTGATCATCGTCGCTCTGTTCGGCCGGCGGGGTCTCGCGGGAGCGCTGACCCCGAGACTCTCGGGAGCCGCCGCATGAAGGCGCCTCTTCTTCGCGTCGAGGGCTTGACGAAAAGATTCGGCGCGCTGGTCGTGACGGACGATGTAAGCTTCACCCTGGACGGAGGTCGTCTGGTCGCGCTGATCGGCCCCAATGGGGCCGGTAAGACGACGCTGATCGATCAACTTTCCGGCGCCGCGCGCCCCGACGCCGGACACATTGTGTTCGACGGCGCCGACATATCGAGGCGCGACATGCCGGCGCGCGCGGCGCTCGGGCTGGTGCGATCCTTCCAGATCGCGGCCGTCCTTCACGAATTCAGCGTGCTCGACAATGTGGCGCTCGCGGTGCAGGCGCGCTCCGGCTCGAGCTTCCGCTTCTGCGGTCGCGCCTCGCGCGAGGACGGGCTCAACACGCCCGCGTTAGCCGCGCTCGATCGCGTCGGGCTTCTCGCTCGCGCTGGCGACCTCGCCAGGGAACTGTCGCATGGCGAAAAGCGCTTGCTCGAAATCGCGATCGCGCTCGCGCTCAAACCCCGCCTGATGCTGCTCGATGAGCCCTTCGCCGGCCTCGGCGCCGAGGAGACCCGCGCCGGCGTCCGTTTGATCGGCGGGCTCAAGAGCGAAGTCGCCATGCTTCTGGTGGAGCACGACCTCGACGCGGTGTTCGCGCTTGCCGACGAAATCGCAGTTCTGGTCGACGGGCGCCTGATCGCCTGGGGAACCCCTGATGCGATTCGCGCCGACAAGGGCGTGCGCGCCGCCTATCTCGGCGAGGAGGCGTTCGCATGATGCTGAGCGTCGAAGCGATCGAGGCGGGCTACGGCGGCGCCCGGGTGCTCAGGGGCGTCGATTTCGATCTCGGCGAAGGCGAGGCGCTTGCCCTCATGGGGCGGAACGGGATGGGCAAGACCACGACAGTGCGCGCGTTGTTCGGCCTCCTGCCCGTTAAAGCGGGGCGGATCGTGTTCGAGGGACAAGCCCTCAATGGAAGGCCGCCTTACGCCATCGCGCGCTTGGGCCTCGGCCTTGCGCCCGAGGGGCGCCAGACGTTCCCCACACTTACGGTCGAGGAGAACCTCATCGCCACCGCCGCGACGCGAAAGCGCCGCGGGCGCTGGACGCTGGCCGAGGCGTTCCGACTCTTCCCGCGCCTCGCCGAGCGCCGGCGCAATTATGCCAGCCAGCTCTCCGGCGGAGAGCAGCAGATGCTCGCCATCGGCCGCGCGCTGATGACCAACCCGAAGCTCATCGTGCTGGACGAGGCGACCGAAGGGCTTGCCCCACTCATCCGGGCGGAAATCTGGGACTGCCTCAAGCATCTTAAGGCGGAGGGTCAATCCATTCTGGTGATCGACAAGAATCTGAAGGCCCTCCTCGGCTTCCTCGATCGCATAGCCGTGATCGAGAAGGGGCGAATCGTCTGGCGCGGTTCGGCCGAGGGGTTTCGCTCGGACCCGTCGATCGTCGAACGCTTTCTTCACCTCGGCGGCGCTCCCACGCC
>DATGHB010000168.1:0-3501 GCA_035308265.1 Roseiarcus sp. | reverse complement strand
GAACGCCTGAGGCCCACGCCCGCTTCAGCCGAGCACGTATCGCGAAAACGCCAGACTTTGCCGGGCGGCTTCGTCCATCCCCGCTTCGTCCGCGTTGTCGCTAAGATCCCGCCACACCTTGATGTCGCTTCCGACCTGGCCGCCCATCTTGACGAAGGGCTCCATCACGACCGCGCCATTGTAGCCGATGTCGCTGAGCGCCGTTCCAATCTCGCGCCAGGGCAGCCGTCCCTTGCCGGGAACCCGCCGGTTGTTCTCACCGGTATGGAAATGGCCAAGCAGCGGGCCGGCGGTGCGGATCGCCGCGCCGAAACTGTCCTCTTCGATGTTCATATGGAACGTGTCGAGCATCACCTTGACGTTAGGCTTGCCGATCTCCCGGACGAAGGCCGCGCCCTCCTCGGCGGTGTTCAGGACATGGTTCTCGAACCGGTTCAGCACTTCGAGACAGAGGTCGACGCCGAGGTTGGCGGCGAAATCCGCAAGACTCGCGATCCCCTCGAGGCCCCGCGCCCTGTCGCCCACCTTGTCGACCGGCTTCGAATAGTCGATCGGCCAGTAGGAATGGAGGGCGCCGCCGATGATGTGGATGTCGAGTTTGGCGAGGTTCGCCAGCGTCTCCTCGAAGAACGCCCGGCCCGCCTTCCTGATCGCCGGGTCGGCGGAGGACAGGTTTCTCTCGCGCGACGGACCCAAGCCCGCGGTGAGCGTGACGCCGTTGTCTCGCGCGGAGCGGCCGACTTCGGCGATATGCGCCGGACTATAGCTGTTCAGATGATGAGCAGCGATTTCAAGGACATCGAAGCCCAGCTTCGCGACTTTCTCGACATATTTGAGGCAATCCGCGCTCCATTCCTGTTCCCAGTACGAATAATAAATGCCGAATTTCAATCGCTCCTCCATTCGGAAGTCCCGAGGCTCGAATGCGCGCCGGAACGGATCATTGATGTCCAGCGTGAGGGGTCGCGTCCGCCGCTCCGACGATATGGGCGACGACCGCGTTCATGCTGGTCTCGCGGGTCGCGTCGTCAGCGATGACCGCCCCTTGCCTGAGAACCACGATGCGGTCGCAGACCGAGAACACGTCGGTCAATCGATGACTGATCAGAATCACCGAAATGCCGCCCCGCTTCAGCGTGCGGATGAGATCGAGCACATGCTCGACCTCGCGCACGGCGAGCGCGGCGGTCGGCTCGTCCATGATGACCAGCTTGGGATTGAAGGTGAGCGCGCGGGCGATGGCGACCGACTGCTGCTGGCCGCCGGATAGCTGGCCGGTGGTCTGAGTGACTGACGGAATGCGCGCGCCGAGCCGAGCGACCATCGCCTCGGCCTCGTTGCGCATACGGCCCGTATCGATGAGCTTGACGCCAAAGACGGAGCGGGTGAGCTCGCGGCCGAGAAAAATGTTAGAGGCCACGTCGCGCATGCGGGCGAGCGCGAGATCCTGGTAGATCATCTCGATCCCGGCCTCGCGAATCTCGCCGGGATCCCGGCCTACGATGGAGGAGCCGTCGAAGCGGATCTCGCCGCCGTCGGGACGATAGACCCCGGTGATCGTCTTCATCAGCGTCGACTTGCCCGCGCCATTGTCGCCGACGAGGGCGACGGCGCTGCCGGCCTCGACCGAGAAGGTGACGCCGCGCAGGGCGTCGATGGCGCCGAACGTCTTGCGGACGTCTTTCAGTTCGAGCAGGCTCATCGGCGCCAGCCTTCCCGGCTGTTGATCCGGTCGAGCCAGACCGCGAGGATCAGCACCGCGCCGATGGCGATCTGCTGGTAGAAAGGCCTTACAGCCATCAGATTGAGCCCGTTCTGCAAGACGCCCATGATCAGCGCGCCAATCAGCGTGCCGACCACGCTGCCGCGGCCGCCGAATAGGTTGGTGCCGCCAAGAATGGTCGCGGTGATGGCGGTAAGCTCATAGTTCAGGCCCGCGGTCGGCTCGCCCGAATTGATGCGGGCGGCGAACAGGAGGCCGGCAAGGCCGGAAAGCAGCCCGGAGAGCGTGTAGAGCAGCGCCTTCATCCGTTCGACCCGCACGCCCATCGCCCGCGCCGCGCCTTCGTTGTCGCCGATGACCTGGGCGTAGACCCCGAAGCGGGTGTGAGCGAGCAGCACATGCGCGGCCAGCGCGACGATGAGAAGGATGATGACCGGCGTCGGCACGCCGAACGGCCGGCCCTGGCCAAGCCAGACGACTTCCTGCGGCAGGCCGTAGATCGAAACGCCATTGCTGAGCACCAGCGCGAGGCCGCGCGCCACCCCCAGCATGCCGAGCGTCACGATGAACGGCGGGATCGCCCCCTTCGTGATGAGGAAGCCATTGAGGGCGCCGGTCGCCGCGCCCGCCGCCAAGCAGCCGAGGATGCAGACCCACCACGGAAGATCGAGGCTGGACGTCAGCATGGCGCCGACGACGCCGGCAAGCGCGAGAATCGATCCTACCGAGAGGTCGATGCCGGCTGATGAGATGACGAAGGTCTGGCCGATCGCCAGCACCCCGAACACCGAGGTCGCGAGCAGGATGTTGAGGATGTTGGAGACGGAGAGGAAGACGTTCGACAGCATCGCCATCGCGGCGCAGAGAACCGCGAGCACGATCAGCGATTCGAGCCGCACGGCGCCGCCGCCGGCGAAGCGCGCGCGCCACGAGGCCGGCGCGGCGGGGGTTGCCGAAGCCATCACAATTGTCCTCAGGTCTCGCGGCGCCGCCCGTTCGGCCAGGCGGACGAGCGGCGCCTTTCCGGCCTACTTGACGTACTGGAGCAGCGGATCCTTGTTCGCCTCGAGGACCTTCTTGGCCAGAACGAGGGTCGGGACATAGGTCATCTCCGGAACTGTGCCGCCGCCAAGCACCTTCTTCACGTCCTCGACCGCCTGCATCCCGACAAGATAGGGCAATTGAGCGACCGAGGCGTTGAGCCGGCCGGCCTTGATCGATTTGACCGCGTTGGTGTTGCCGTCGACGCCGATCACGATGAGCTTGTCCTTGCCCGCCGAGCGCGCCGCCTCGACCGAGCCGAGAGCCATGTCGTCATTGGCGCAGAAGATGGCGACCAGGTCCGGGGTGCGCTGCAGGGTGTCGTTGGTGATGTTGGCCGCCTTGAGGCTGTCCCAGTCGCCGGGGAGCGAAGCGACGATATTGAGGCCCGGCGCCTGCTTCTTGAGCTCCTCGGCGAAGCCGTGCGCGCGCTTCTCCCCGGTGATGTTGCCGGAAAGGCCTTCGATCACCAGCACTGGCCCCTTGGCGTCCTTGCCGAGCACACTGACCAGATAGTCCGCGCCCTTCGCCCCCGCCGCTTCGTTGTCCGAGCCGATGTGAAAGGCGATATCGACTCCGGCTTTCTTGGTGATCGCGGGATCGAGGTTGTTGTCCAGGTCGACGACCGGAATCTTCATCTCGTTCGCCTGCTTGAGGCAGGGCAGGAGGATGGTCGAATTAATCGCCGCGGTGATCATCGCCGCGGGCTTCTTCTGCAGCATGGTGTTGCAGGCGTT
>DATGHB010000167.1:0-2368 GCA_035308265.1 Roseiarcus sp. | reverse complement strand
GAACGCCATCCACATGAAGAAGGTCGGCTCGAAGCGGACGACGTCGGCGGTGATCTTGTTCCCGTCGGTCTTGTAGTTGCCGGCGGTCGACCAGATGAAGGAAATGGGATTGGCGCTGTCCTTGGCGCCGGCGCGCTCGAGCGACCAGACGACGTCCTCCGGCGTCAGCGGCGATCCGTCGTGCCATTTGACGTCCGGGCGGACATCCATCCAGAGCTTCGTCTTGTCGTCGTTCCAGCCCCATGCGGTGAGGAGGCCCGGCCTGAAGCTCAGGTCCGGCGCCTGCCCGATATACTGGTCGAAAACGGAGCGATAGATCGCCTGAATGGTCGGATTGACCGCGGAGGGGCCGCTGGTCGGATCGAACGAGGGCAGGTTGACGTTATAGGCGATGGTGAGGGTGTCCTTCGCCCCTGCCCGGGCGGCGCCCCCTACAAGAAGCTCGCTGAAAAACGCGCTCGCGCCGAGCGCAAGGGTTTGACGCCGGGTGACCTCCGTCATGCATGACCTCCCAATGATCCAGCCAATCGGTCCCATGTCCTCATGGCGACGCAATCCGCGCGCCACTCTCATGCCGACTGTTAATCCAAAGGCTAGCAAAGTGGAATTGATGAGACAAGGCTTCAAGCGCAATTGTATGAGCGGGAATTTATATGCGCCCGCTCGGCTGGTTGGCCGGACCGCCTCTTTTCCGTGCGCGCGGGCGTCGTCGTTGACACCCTATGAGCGGCTAAATATGCTCGTGCAAATAAATACCTGACCGGGAGGGAGCCGATGGCGGAAAGGTCCTTCGAGCGCGAAGTTCAGGACTTGCGGCTTCATGCCGGCGAAATCTTCCGCGGCGAAGGCATTCTCGCGATCACCAAGGCGCTGCTGCAGTCCGGCGTTTCCTATGTCGCCGGCTACCAGGGCTCGCCGATCTCGCACCTGATGGACGTGCTCGCTGACGCCGGGGACGTCATGAACGAGCTCGGCGTCCATTTTGAAACGTCGGCTTCGGAGGCCGCCGCCGCGGCGACCCTTTCGGCTTCCGTCATGTATCCCGTTCGCGGCGCCGTCACCTGGAAGTCGACCGCGGGAACCAATGTCGCGGCGGACGCGCTCTCGAACCTGTCCTCGGGCGGCGTCATCGGCGGCGCGCTGATCATCATCGGCGAGGACTATGGCGAAGGCTCCTCGATCATGCAGGAGCGCAGCCACGCCTATGCAATGAAGTCGCAGATCTGGCTTCTCGATCCGCGCCCCGACCTGCCGACGCTGGTCCGCATGGTCGAGCAGGGCTTCGAACTGTCGGAGGCCTCGAACTCGCCGGTCATGCTCGAAGTGCGCATCCGCACCTGCCACGTGCACGGGTCTTTCGTCGCCAAGGACAACAGGAAGCCAGCCTTCGCGCTTCGCGAGGCGCTGGAAAATCCGTCCCGCGACGTCAACCGCATCGTCCTCCCGCCCGCTTCGTTCATGCAGGAGAAGGAGAAGCTCGAGAAGCGCTGGCCGGCCGCGGTCGAATTCATCAAGGCGCGCAAGCTCAACGAATTCTTCGGCCCCAAGGAGGGTCCGGTCGGAATCGTCACCCTCGGCGGCCTTTTCAACGGGACGTTGCGGGCGCTCGAGCAACTGGGCCTGGCCGACGTCTATGGCGGGTCCTCGGTCCCGATCTATGTCCTCAATGTCGCCTATCCGATCATCGAGGACGAGATCGTCGAGTTCTGCCACGGCAAGCAGGCTATCCTGATGGTGGAGGAGGGCGCGCCCGACTATCTCGAGCAGGCGCTGAACACAGCGCTGCGCCGCCGCGACATGCAGACGAAGGTCGCCGGCAAGGACGTGCTCCCGATGGGCGGCGAGTACACCGCGCCGGTGATGGTTCAAGGCTTGCGCGCCTTTCTTGCCGCGCACGCGCCCGAGCTTTTGCGCAATCACCCGCCGGTTCCCGATCCCGCGCCGATTCTCGGGCACGAGAAGGTCAAGGCGCTCGCCAAAGCGGTGCCGCCCCGGCCGCCCGGCTTTTGCATCGGCTGCCCGGAGCGCCCGATCTTCGCCGCTCTGAAACTGGTCGAAAGCGAACTCGGCCCCCATCATGTCGCGGCCGACATCGGCTGCCATCTGTTCTCGATCCTGCCGCCGTTCAACATCGGCGCGACGACCATGGGCTATGGCCTCGGCCCCGCCTCGGCGTCGGCGTTCAATGTCGCATCGGACAAGCGCGCCATCGCGATCATGGACGACGGCGGTTTCTGGCATAACGGCCTGGCGTCTTCGGTCGGCAACGCCGTGTTCAACAAGCAGGACGGGGTGATCCTGGTGGTCGACAACTATTATTCCGCGGCGACCGGCGGCCAGGATATTTTGTCATCCCGCGCCTTCAACG
>DATGHB010000166.1:0-19242 GCA_035308265.1 Roseiarcus sp. | reverse complement strand
GGAGGGCGAAGGTGATCATTGTCCACTATGCCGTCAAGACCGATTCCGTTGGGGGGACGGCCGCCGGCGTCCGGCTCGACCGGAAGGTTCTCGACCCGGCCGAGCCCGTTCCGCCCGGCGCGGTCTGGATCGACATGGTCGCCCCGACCCTGGACGAGGACAGGAAGGTCGAGGCCTATCTCGGCTGCAAGGTGCCCTCGCGCTCCGACCCCGATTTCGCCGAACCTGCCGAGTCCTATTACGCCGAGAACGGGGTGCGCTACCTTGCCGCCGGCGTCGTCAGCGAGGCCGAGACCTCGCCCGACGTCAGCGACGTCACCTTCGTGCTTGGCCCGAAAGCGCTGGTCACGGTGCGCTACAATCCCGCCGACGCCTTCGACCTCTTCGGCCAGAAGCTCGGAAGGATTCCGGCCCGGGCGCTTCACCCCGACGCGGTGGCGGTTGGCCTGGTCAACGCCATTGTCGATCGCTCGGCGCGGGCCTTGAACAAGGTCGGCGTCGAACTCGATTCGATCGCCAGCCGCGCGTTCCGGGCCAAGGGCGACTTGAGCGCCCGCGGCAAGGTCTATTCCGACACCCTCGACGCGCTTGGGCGTGAGGACGAGAAGATCTCGAATCTGCGCGAGAGCCTGGTCGGGCTCGAGCGGCTGCTCCTGTTTCTCATGTCGGAGGGGCGCTCCGCGGATGCGCCCAAGCCCGTTCGCGAGGCGACCAAGGCGGCCTTGCGCGATCTCCAGGCGCTCGAGGAGGACGCGAGCTTCAAGGCTCAGAAGGTGCAGTTCCTGCTCGACGCGACCCTGGGCTTCATCAACCTCGCCCAGAACGACATCATCAAACTGTTCTCGGTGCTGGCGGTCATCTTCATGCCGCCGACCATGATCGCCTCGATCTACGGCATGAACTTCAAGGCGATGCCAGAGCTCGACTGGACCTGGGGCTATCCGGCCGCGCTCGTCCTCATGGTGCTGGTCGCGGTCGGCCCCTATCTCTATTTCCGCTGGAAGAGGTGGCTGTGAGGGGGCGGACTCCAAACCCGCCGCGGGATCGGCGCAATGATGCCGGAGTCAGTTGACCTTGCAGACCCCTTTGTCGTTCTCGCCCGCCTGGCGCCCCGGCGGCGGGCCGAGCTTGGTGTTCGCAAACGCCGGGCTGTCCGCGGCCGGAAACGGCGTTGTCCCGGCGGGATAGCAGTCCGACGCGAGCAGGTAGGCCATCACCGCCGCGCTCTCCTCCGGACCGAGCGATGAGGGCGCGTTGCGCGGCATCAGCCTGAAGACGATGTAGCGGACGATCGACAAGGTCCAACTGTTCCGCTTCGCCGTCTCCAGAAAATCCGTGCCGGCGACCGAGGGCGCCGCCGTGCCTTGCAGGTTTGCGCCGTGGCAGGCGACGCAATTCTGAGCGTAGATCTGGGCGCCCTTGGCGGCCTGCTCCTTGGTGTAGAGCGCGGGCAGCGGGTCGGCGGCTGACGCGGGCTCCGCGGCAGGCTTGGGCGCGCTCGCCGGAGCGGCCGCAGTCTGCGTCGGCGCGGCGGCGCTGGCGTGGCTTTCGCAAGACTTGGCGACCAGCGGCGCCGCGGCGGTGGCGAGCGTCACGATCCCGTTGTGGACGGCGATCTCGGCCCCGCCCGGATTTTCGGCCAGCACATGCGTCCCGTCGGTCGCCGACGCCGCAATCCAGGCCAGATAGCCGTCGTGGACGCCATAGGCCGGCGCCGACGACGGCGCCAGGCATCCGTCCTGCCGGGTCGCCCCGGCCGGGACGCCCAGCTCCGTATTCGCCAGCGCGCCCTCGATCCCGGCGAGCACGCCGAGATCGGTCGGCCGGCCGCGCGCCACCTCGAGATAGGTGAGCGCGCGCGAAGCGGAAATCTCGTAGTCCATCAGTTCGCGCGCCTTGAGAGAATCGTGCAAATGCACGATGGCCGCGCGGATGTTGGCCTCGGCGCCGTGCAGCGGGTCGACCCAGACCGGCTTGTCCCTGCGGTCGAGCAGGGCGTCGATATGGCCAATCGCCCCCGCTGCGTCGCCTGCTGACCCGGCGCTGGCGTCGTAGCCCTCGCCATGCGCGCCGGCAAGGGCGTTGATCGCCCGCTGGCTCGCGCGGCGGTAGACGTTGCGGTCCGTCGCGTAGCTGGCGTCGGCCTGCACCAACTCGTTGATCGCCGCCTCGATGTTGGCGAGGGCGGCTTGGGCCTGGGCATGGTCGTCGCCCGCGGCCATCGCTGGCAAAGGCGCCGCGAGCGACGCCGTCAAGGCCAGAGCAAAAGCCGGTCCGACAAAGCGGACCGGCGCGAATGTTGCAAACGAAAGATAAAGCACGCGAGGCTTACTTCACCGTGAACGCGGAGATGATCGTCGGCTGCCCGGTGGCGGTCAGCTCCGGAATGGCGGCGTTGCCGGCCTCGCCGGAGGCGACGACGACGTACTCCTTGCCATTCGCCTCGTAGGCTTCCGACGGCGCCTGGATCATGGCTCCGGTGTCATAGCTCCACAGCAGGCGGCCGGTCTTCGCGTCGAAGGCGTTCTCGGCGCCGCCCAGGTTGCCGGAGAACACCAGACCCGACCCGGTCACCAGCGCGCCGCCGTAATTGGGCAGATCGAAGTGGTGACGCCAGTTGAACACTCCGTTCGAGACGTCGATGGCGTTCATCTGCCCGGTGTTGGGGCCGACAAGCTTCGGAAAATCGCCGCCGAGATAGAACTGGCCGGCGATGTAGACGACGTCCTTGGTCGCGGTCCAGAAGCCGCACTCGTTCTGGCTCGGGACATAGAACGCGTTGGTCGCGGGATCGAACGCCCCGCCCTGGTACTCGATGCCGCCGAGGGTGTTCGGGCAGGCGATGTTGCCATCGAGGCTAGGCGCGACGTCCTGTCCCTTCTGGAAACTGGCGGCCGTGTGGTCGACGAGCTTTCCGGTCTCGGCGTCGAGGATCCAGAAGTTGCCCGCCTTGTCGCCGGTCGCGACCAGCTTGCGCGCCGAATTGTTCACCTTGCCGGTGAACAGCACGGGCTGCATCGGCGGATCCCAGTCGTGCGTGTCGTGCGGGATGAACTGATGATACCATTTCAGTTTCGGCTTGGCGCCGGACAGGTCCAGGGCGACCATCGAATCCGAATAAAGGTTGGCGCCTTCGCGCACCGTCCCGAGAAAGTCCGGACCGGGGTTGCCGAGGTTGAGGTACATCGTGTGGGTGTCGGTGTCGATGGTCACGCCGCCCCAAGTGGAGGCGCCGCCGCGCTTCCACGAATCGCCGCTCCAGCTGTCATGCCCCGGCTCGCCGGGTCCCGGCACCGTCTCCCAGCGCCAGACCACATGGCCGTCCTTCGGGTCATAGGCGGAAATGTTGCCGTTGCCGCCCCAGTCGCCGTTGGACACGCCGAGCAGCAGCAGATCCTGGTTGGTGTTCGGGTCGTGATACGGCACCGGCGCCATCGTGTAGAATGCGTTGGCGGTGTCGTCCACTGTCACCTTGTCCCATACCTTCTGGCCGTTTTCCGCGTTCAGCGCGATCAGGTGGCCGTCGAGCGTGCCGATGTAAACGTTCCCATCAAGCAGCCCGATGCCGCGGTTGGCTGCGAACGAGATGACATGCGGATTGTTCTTGAACTCCCACTTGATCTTGCCCGTCGCCGCATCCAGGGCGACGACGTGGTCGTGGGCCGTGGTGACATACATCGTCCCGTTGTAGACGATCGGGGAAACCTCCATCGGACCCGGATCGTCGAGCGTGGCTTTCCAGGCAAGCTGCAATCCGCCGACGTTATCCGGCGTGATCTGGGTCGCGGGGCTATAGTGGTTGCCGGTGTAGCTCTTGGCCGGCAGGATCCAGTTCGCGGTGTCGCTCGCCGCGTTCAGGAATTCTTCCGGGGTCGGGGTGAGTTGGGTCTGCGCCCTTGCGGGTGTGAGCCCCGTCGCCGCCAGCGCGCCGATCGCGATGAGCGTGAAAAGGCCCGATCCGGACTTCAATCGTGTGCGGAAAGTCATTGCGTCTCCTTTGCTGTTTCCTCGTGGCGCGCTTCGAAGGCCGGTCCTGCCGGCTCGCGGCCATGCTCGCAGCTTTGCGTTAGCGTCGGGTTCGTCGCCCCGCGGCGGTTTTTCCGGCCGTGCGGTGTCGGTTTCCCGGCGTCACCAGTATTCTTTCCTGATTTCGGCGCGGGAAAAAAGCGCCTGGACCTCATCTGGCGTTCACGTCTTCGTGAACAGAGGGCGTGGCCTCTCCAGTCGAGCGGGCCGCGCGCCCGGATTCGCTGAAGAAAACCGCTTCACACAACCTGAAACCATGTCCCCATTCCGGCCGCGCGATGCTCGGGGATCGCGGATTCAAGCGGCCATTTTCCGGGATTGTCGGCGACGAAGGCGACATGCGCCGTGCGGCCCGGCTGGATCAGGAGGGTGTCGCGCCAGTAGGGCTCCCAGCCGTCATCCATCGCGTGCAAAAGCCGCGCGACGTGACCCCAGAGCCGGATCGCCTGGACGACCGCGGTCTTGTTGGCGAGCGCGAATACGGCCGGCGCGCCGCGTGGCAGAACATAGGCGGGCGTCGGCGCCCACCCGGCAAATGTGACGCCGTTGAGCGCGAACGCCGCCGAGCCGCCCCCGGTGATGGTAAAATCGCAGCGCCTCGCGGATTCAAGCGCGATTTCAGCGGGCAGCCGCGGGTTTGGGGGGAGACGGGGCGACTCGGAGCGTGGCGCGACCGATTCGCCTTCGGACGCAATCGCAATGAACGGGCGGTCGGTCTCGCCGCCGTCGCCGCGCAGATCGAGACGCACGCCCGCACCGGGGTCGCGCGGCATGTCGAACATCAATTCGAATCGGGCGCCGGGACCCATCGGAAACTTATCATTGAGGGGTTCGAACGGCTCGCTCGGCTGGCCGTCGACAGCGACGATCAGGACTTTGGCGCCGTCGATCGCCACCGTCGCGAGGCGGGCGGTCGCCGCATTGCCGAGACGGAGCCTGATCCGGGCGCCGGGCCGGGCGCCGAGCTTCAATGGCGCGGCCGCGCCATTGGCGAACACGAGGCCGCCGCCGCTTCCCCGGCTTACCGCAGGATCGGCGAAATCATCTGTGATCCGCCCGTTCGCGTCGATGTTCCAATCGGACAGCACGATCGCCTCGTCCAGATCGACGTCCGGCTTCGTCGCTTCCTCGACGACGATCGGCCCGAACAGCCCGCGCCCCTGCTGGGAGGCGTCGGTCGAGCCCGCGCGCGGCAGATAGAGGCTGAATCCGGGATCGGGCGGGACGACGCGAATCTCGGCGCTGCCGCCTGCCTTCAGCAGTTCCTGGGTAAGGCCGCCGACGCCAGCCCCCGCGTTCGCCGCGCGTAGCCCCGGAAAGCTCAGCGTCGTCGGTTCGGCGAGCCTGTTGGCGAATTTGAGCCTCAGCTCCTCGCCCTGCCTGATCCTGATGAGGGGGCCGGGAATCGCGCCGCCATAGGCTGAAACCGCCGCCGGTTTGGCCGGAGGGGGAGCCAACTGAAGCCTTGCGGGGGCGGCGTCCAAATTCAAGGCGCCCGGCGCCGCCGGAGCGGCGGAATCCGCTCGCGCCCTCCCGTTGAGGCGCCAGACGGTCGCCGCAAGACCTCCGCCCAAAAAGGCGCGACGGGTGGGAGTCACGTCATCTGCCTCATTTTGGCGCATTGCGCCCGGCCCGGAGGTTGCAGCCGAAGATCTTGCGGCAAAGAAGGCGTGTCCATGCGCAAGGTCGCCGTTTTCCTGGGTCTTGCCGTCGTTTGCGCCGCGTGCGCGCGATTTCTGCTCGCTCCGCTCTTCTTAGCCGAGCCGGCTGGCGGCGCAACCGGCCTTCTGTTCGCCGCGGGCCTCTTCACCAGCGCCATCGCCGCCGTGGTCGGCCAGTGAGCCGGCCAGCCGGGCAAATTCCCATTTTTTTATGGCGCTCGGCGGACAAGCTGATATAGAGCCCGCCCAAAGCAAATCGGCCTCGTCAAGCCGGCGCTTTCGGCGGGCGTGGCGGAATTGGTAGACGCGCCGGATTTAGGTTCCGGTGACTTAAAGTCGTGGGGGTTCAAGTCCCTCCGCCCGCACCATTCCTTCGCGATCCTTCCGCCGGGCGCCGGGACCAATTGACGATTGCGGGATTGGCAAGTATCGGCCAGTCGCGGTCACGAGGCTGCGACCAGGACAAGGCGGAACGCAAGATGCAAGTGACCGAGACGCTCAGCCAGGGACTGAAGCGGGAATACGACATCTCGCTTCCGGCGAGCGACCTGGCCGCCAAGCTCGACGGCCAACTCGCCGAGCTCAAGCAGAAGGTGCGAATCAACGGCTTTCGCCCGGGCAAGGTGCCGGTCGAGCATTTGCGCAAGGTTTACGGCAAGTCTGTGATGGCCGAGGTCGTGCAGGAAGCCATCGCCAGCGCCAACAAGAAGATCGTCGACGACAACCATTTGCGCCTCGCCCGCGAGCCCAAGGTCGAGCTCCCGAGCGACCAGGCGGCGATCGAAGCCGCCCTCGAGGCCCGCGGGGACCTCAACTTCAAGGTCGCGCTCGAGGTCCTGCCGGTCTTCGAGGTTGGCGATTTCTCGCAAATCCCGCTTGAGCGCCTGACCGCCGACGTCGAACCGGCCGATGTCGACGCCACCCTTGACCGGCTTGTCGGGGAGCGTCGCACGTACAGCGACAAGCCCGCCGGCGCGACGGCCGAGCCCCATGACCGCGTCACCATCGATTTTGACGGAACGATCGACGGCGTTCCCTTCGAGGGCGGCGAAGGCAGGGACATCCAGGTGGCGCTCGGCTCGAACACCTTCCTGCCTGGATTCGAGGACCAGCTCGTCGGCGTCGCCGCCGGCGACAAGCGCATGGTTCGCGCGACCTTCCCCGAGTCCTACGCCGTGCGGGCGCTGGCGGGCAAGACCGGCGACTTCGCGGTGACGGTGAAGTCCGTCGCCGCGCCGGATCCGTTCGCCATCGACGATGAATTCGCCAAGAGTCTCGGCAATGAAAGCCTCGACAAGCTCAAGGAGACGATCCGCGACCGGATCGACGCGGACTATGGACGCTGGTCGCGCGACAAGCTCAAGCGTCAGCTGCTCGACCAGCTCGACAAACGCTATGCCTTCGAATTGCCAGAGGGTCTGGTCAGCCAGGAGTTCAATTCCATTTGGGAACAGGTCATGCGCGAGCAGCAGGCCTCGGGCCGCAGCTTCGCCGACGAGAAGACGACCGAAGAGGCCGCCCGCGCCGACTATCGCAAGATCGCCGAACGGCGGGTCCGCCTCGGGCTCCTTTTGGCCGAGGTCGGGACGAGGGCTGAGGTGAAGGTCTCCGACGAGGAGATGACCCAGGCGCTGGTCGCTCGCGCCCGGTCGTTCCCCGGCCAGGAAAAGCAGGTCTGGGATTTCTACCGTAACAACAGTCAGGCCCTGGCCGAGTTGCGCGCCCCCATTTACGAAGAAAAGGTCGTCGACCATATCCTCGGCCTGGCGAAGGTCGAGACGCGCAAGGTTAGCAAGGAAGAACTCCTCAAGCCGGTCGATGACGAGCTTCCGGGCGAAGGGGCGCATGAAAGTGAGGCGGCCGGCGCCTGACCCCGGCCGGGACGAGGCGCCTCTTTTCGAGACACGTCAGGGCGCCTATGTTTTGGTTTCGTGGCCTTAGGCCGGGTCCCGGTCAGTTTTGGTGAAAGAAAAGTCCTGATGCGCGATCCGATCGACTACTACACCAACCAGCTCGTGCCAATCGTGATCGAACAGTCGGCGCGCGGCGAGCGTTCGTTCGATATTTTTTCGCGACTGTTGCGCGAGCGCATCATCTTCGTGACCGGCCCGGTCGAGGATATCTCGGCTTCGCTGGTGGTGGCGCAATTGCTCTTCCTCGAGGCCGACAATCCGAAAAAGGAAATCGCGATCTACATCAATTCTCCGGGCGGCGTGGTGACAGCGGGGCTGTCGATCTACGACACAATGCAGTTTATTCGTCCCAAAGTGACGACGATGTGCATTGGGCAGGCGGCGTCAATGGGCTCTCTTTTGCTCGCGGCCGGCGAGAAGGGTTCGCGGTTCGCGCTGCCCAATTCCCGGATCATGGTGCATCAGCCGTCGGGCGGCTTCCAGGGCCAGGCGTCCGATATCCAGCGGCACGCGGAGGATATTCTCAAGGTCAAGCGGCGGCTCAACGAGATCTACGTCCACCACACCGGCCAATCCTACGAAGCCATTGAAAGAACACTGGATCGCGATCATTTCATGTCGGCGGAGGAAGCGAAGGCGTTCGGGATTGTCGACGAGGTGACGGTCAAGCGCGGCCTTGAGCTGGAAGAGGCAAAGGCCTAGCCCCCTCGGGCCGGCCGGGCGAGGTTTTTACCGACTTTGGGTTCCGCCGCGGGGATTTTTGCGGTGCGGCCTTGATTTTGCATATGATTTGGTGGTTGCTTGTCATTGGCCCGGGCTGACGCGACTGCGGCGGACCGAGCCAGCGACGGCGAGGCAGGTCAAGGCTACGTTTCGTTAGGGTGGTTTGGTTAGGCTGCCTGGTCGCGCGTTTGACGACACGCTTCGGCGGAAGCGGCCTAAATGGAGAAAAGCAATGGCCAAGGCCGAAGGCGACGCCAAGAATACGCTGTATTGCTCGTTCTGCGGCAAGAGTCAGCATGAGGTGCGCAAACTCATCGCCGGGCCGACCGTATTCATCTGCGATGAATGCGTCGAATTGTGCATGGACATCATCCGCGAAGAAAGCAAGACCGCGCTCGTCAAGAGCAAGGATGGAATTCCAACCCCCCGGGAAATCTGCAAGGTTCTCGACGATTATGTGATCGGTCAGCCGCAGGCCAAGCGCGTGCTGTCGGTCGCGGTCCACAATCACTACAAGCGCCTCAATCACGCCACCAAGCACGGCGACGTGGAGCTCGCGAAATCGAACATCCTGCTCATCGGGCCGACGGGCTCGGGCAAGACCCTGCTCGCCCAAACTCTCGCTCGCATCCTCGACGTGCCGTTCACCATGGCCGACGCCACCACCCTGACTGAAGCCGGCTATGTCGGCGAGGACGTCGAGAACATCATTCTGAAGCTGTTGCAGGCGTCCGACTACAATGTCGAACGGGCGCAGCGCGGCATCGTCTACATCGACGAGATCGACAAGATCAGCCGCAAGTCCGACAATCCGTCGATTACCCGCGACGTGTCGGGTGAAGGCGTGCAGCAGGCGCTGCTCAAGATCATGGAGGGCACAATCGCGAGCGTTCCGCCGCAGGGCGGCCGCAAGCATCCCCAGCAGGAATTCCTGCAGGTCGACACGACCAATATCCTGTTCATCTGCGGCGGGGCGTTTTCCGGCCTCGAGCGAATCATCTCGGCGCGCGGCAAGGGCACCGCGATCGGCTTTTCCGCCAAGGTTCAATCGCCCGACGACCGGCGGACGGGCGAAATCTTCCGCGAGGTCGAACCGGAGGATCTGCTGAAATTCGGCCTCATTCCCGAATTCGTCGGCCGTCTCCCGGTCATCGCCACCCTCGAGGATCTCGACGAGGACGCCCTGAAGAAGATCCTGACCGAGCCGAAGAATGCGCTCGTCAAACAATATCAGCGTCTGTTTGAGATGGAGAACACCGACCTGACGATTCAGGAAGACGCGCTCAGCGTCGTCGCCAAGAAGGCGATCGAGCGGCGCACCGGCGCCCGCGGCTTGCGTTCGATCATGGAAAGCATCCTGCTCGATACAATGTTCGAACTGCCCGGTCTCGATGGCGTCGAACAGGTCGTGATCGGGCCCGAGGTTGTCGAAGGCAAGGCTCGCCCCCTCTACATCTACGCCGAGCGCGCCGAGCGCGCGAGCTGATCCCGCCTCCCTTGTCGCCGCGCCGCTTGAAAGTTGCGCGGCGGACGCCCATCTTCCACGCCGGGTTGCTCGATTCTCCCGCCGTTCGGGCATGAAAGTTGCGTCGTACGGATTCGGGCCTCGCGGGCGGGCCGGGCCGGCTATTCTTCTGGGGCGGGTCGGCCGCCGAAGGTCTATATAGACAAGATAGAACGGAGCGGGAACGCCGTTTCCCGAAATTCAGGGCAGCCATGACCAACCAGCACAAGTCCATCGTCCCTGGGACGCTTGACATCTATCCCGTCCTTCCGCTGCGCGACATCGTCGTGTTTCCGCACATGATCGTGCCGCTGTTCGTCGGGCGAGAGAAGTCAATTCGCGCGCTCGAAGAGGTGATGAAGTCCGACAAGCCAATTCTGCTTGCGACCCAGAAGAATGCTGCCGACGACGATCCCGCGCCGGACGCCATCTTTTCCGCCGGCACGCTGGCCAGCGTTCTCCAGTTGCTCAAGCTGCCCGACGGCACGGTGAAGGTGCTCGTCGAGGGCTCGGCGCGGGCCGAGGTCACTCGGTTCGTGTCCGGCGATGGTTTCTTCCAGGCGGAGGCGCGCGCGATCGCCGACGAAGCGATTGAGAAGATCGAGGCCGAAGCGCTGGCCCGTTCCGTGGTGTCCGAGTTCGAGAGCTACGTGAAGCTCAACAAGAAGATCTCGCCTGAGGTCGTGAGCGCGGTCAATCAGATTGACGACTACGGCAAGCTCGCCGACACCATCGCCTCGCATCTTGCCGTCAAACTCTCCGACAAGCAGGCGATTCTGGAGATGCGTTCGATCGCCAAGCGGTTCGAGAAGTGCCTCGCCCTGATGGAGAGCGAGATTTCGGTGCTGCAGGTCGAGAAGCGCATCCGCACCCGCGTTAAGCGGCAGATGGAGAAGACGCAGCGCGAATACTATCTCAACGAGCAGATGAAGGCGATCCAGAAGGAGCTCGGCGACGAGGAGGGCAAGGACGAAATGTCTGAGCTCGAGGCGCGAATCAAATCGACGAGATTCACCAAGGAAGCGCGCGAGAAGGCGCTCGGGGAGGTCAAGAAGCTCAGGCAGATGTCGCCGATGTCGGCCGAAGCCACGGTCGTGCGCAACTATCTTGACTGGCTGCTGTCGATCCCTTGGCAGAAGCGATCCAAGATCAAGAAGGACCTTCCCGCCGCCCAGGCTATTCTTGACGCCGATCATTTCGGGCTGGACAAGGTCAAGGAGCGCATCGTCGAGTACCTCGCCGTCCAGCAGCGCGCCAACAAGCTGACCGGGCCGATCCTGTGTCTGGTCGGGGCCCCGGGCGTCGGCAAGACGTCGCTTGGCAAGTCGATCGCGAGAGCGACGGGCCGCGAATTCGTGCGCATGTCGCTCGGCGGAGTGCGCGACGAGGCGGAGATCCGCGGCCATCGGCGCACGTACATCGGCTCGATGCCGGGCAAGGTCATCCAGTCGATGCGCAAGGCGAAGACCTCGAATCCGCTCTTCCTGCTCGACGAGATTGATAAGATGGGGATGGATTTCCGCGGCGATCCGTCGTCAGCTCTGCTCGAAGTGCTGGATCCGGAACAGAACTCGACGTTCAATGATCATTATCTTGAAGTCGACTACGACCTGTCGAGCGTCATGTTCGTGACCACAGCCAATACCCTCAACATCCCGCCCGCTCTCATGGACCGGATGGAGATCATTCGCATCGCCGGGTACACCGAAGACGAGAAGCTCGAGATCGCCAAACGGCATCTTCTGCCCCATTCGATGACCAAACACGGACTCGACGCCAAGGAATGGGTGGTCGAGGACAGCGCCATCATGGAGCTTATTCGGCGCTATACGCGAGAAGCCGGAGTCCGCAACCTCGAGCGCGAGATTTCCAACCTTGCGCGCAAGGCGGTGAAGGAGATCCTCACCAACAAGAGCCAGACGGTGATCGTCAACGGCCAGAACGTCGCTGAATTCCTTGGCCCACCGAAGTTCCGCTACGGCGAGATCGAAGCCGACGATCAGGTCGGACTCGTGACCGGACTCGCCTGGACCGAGGTTGGGGGCGAACTGTTGACGATTGAAGGCGTCATGATGCCCGGCAAGGGCCGCATGACGGTGACCGGAAATCTCAAGGACGTGATGAAGGAGTCGATTTCGGCCGCGGCCTCCTACGTGCGGTCGCGCGCGGTCGATTTCGGAATCGAGCCGCCCCTGTTCGACAGACGCGACATTCATGTCCACGTGCCCGAAGGCGCAACGCCGAAGGACGGGCCGTCCGCGGGCGTCGGCATGGCGACGGTGATCGTCTCGATGCTGACCGGCGTTCCGGTGCGACGCGATATCGCCATGACCGGCGAGATCACGCTGCGCGGACGCGTTCTCCCGATTGGCGGACTCAAGGAAAAGCTGCTCGCGGCGCTGAGGGGCGGGATCAAGAAGGTCCTCATACCGGAGGACAACGCCAAGGACCTGGCCGAGATCCCGAGCTCGGTGAAGAACGGCCTCGAAATCGTGCCCGTTTCCCGAATGGACGAGGTGCTCGCGCACGCCCTTGTTCGTCGGCCAACCCCGATCGTATGGGAGGAGGAGGTGGCCGCGCCCCCGCCTTCGCCGGAAGAGGATGGCCAGGGCCTCGTCGCACACTGACGGCCGATCAGCCCGGCGCCGAAGACTGGCGCAGCCGGCCCTGTGATCTCCGCTGGAGCGAATGATCGCCGCGAATTCCCTGGAATTCGCGGCTTTTTTTCGTTTTCCGGGCAGTTTTAGGCGCTTTTTTCGTGGTTAGTCCTCGCGAACGCTTGCGTTCCTTCGACGAAACGGCGAGCTATGAATTGAACTCTGCTGTCGATTCGCCTGGGGCGGGGATGTGCGCCTTGGAGGAAAGGGACGGGCGGGAGCGGGCGGCGCGGCGCGTCGCGTCACAGCGGCGCCGACAGCGCCGGACTTTGGAACCGGCGCCAGACAATCGTGCGCCGTACTCGAACGGAGAGGCTGAAATGAACAAGCTTGAGCTCGTCGACCATATCGCGACGGAAGCGGAATTGACCAAGGTTTCCGCCGCCGCCGCGCTTGAGGCCGTGCTGGATGGCATCATCAAAACCCTGAAGAAGGGCGAGGAAGTGCGGCTGGTCGGATTCGGCACCTTCTCGGTGCGCGAGCGCGCCGCCGGAAAGGGGCGCAACCCGGCGACCGGCAAGGAAATCAAAATCGCCGCATCGAGAAACGCCCGCTTCAAACCCGGCGCGGCGTTGAAGGAGAGCCTCAACAAGAAGGCGGCCAAGAAATAGCTCGATCCGCCGCGGTCTGCGCGCGGCCATGAGGCCGCTCGGTCGTCCGCCCGCCGGTCTTTGCGCGTAGAGTCTGGTTGTGCTTGGCGAGCCTGCCGCGACCCTGTTATCTTGACGCCGCCGGACGAGGCAGCCGGCGGCGTCGGGGGCGGTTAGCTCAGTTGGCAGAGCATCTCGTTTACACCGAGAGGGTCGGCGGTTCGAGCCCGTCACCGCCCACCAGCTTCCGGGCGCCGAGGGCGCGATTGGCGGCGGCCGCGGTGCTGGCGCTCATGGCGGTCGTGGTTACGCCGGCTGCAGCCCAGGAGCACGGCGCCCCCATGAGTTTCCGGGTCGCGCCGCTCGAATCCCGTGAATGCGGCCGACATTGTCCCGACGTCATCGTGGCGGACGGCGTGATCGAGGCTGAGACGCCACAGGCCTTTGTTGATTTTCTGAAGTCCGGCAGTTCGGACACCAGGCTGCGACGCATTGTCTTTTTCAATTCGCGAGGCGGCAATGTCGTCGCTTCGATGGTCTTTGGCCATATTCTGAGAGGGCTGCGCATCGCCGGCGTCGTTGGAAAGTTCGATGCGGCCGGCGATCCGGGCCCATACGTGGGCAAATGCCTGTCGGCTTGCGTTTACGCGCTGATGGGCGCCGTGCGCCGTGTCGCGCCCCCCGGCAGCGAGGTCGGATTGCATCGCATGTCGATCGTCGAGAGTGAGAGCCGCGGCCTTTTCGGATCGCACGTGACGCGCAGCTTCGCTGATGCGCCAATGGTCGCCGTGCTCGGGCGTTACGCGCGGCGCATGGGCGTCGACCCCGCTCTGGTCCGCACGGCCGAATCGCTGCCCCCGGACACCGTCCACGTCCTCACCCGCGAGGAAATGCGGCGCTGGTCGTTGGCGACAAGTCAATTCTAGGCCTTGGGCGTCAACCGCCGCGTGACTCAACGGATGCGCCGAAACCGCGGAGAAAACCCTTCTTGGACCCACGTTTGTATGGGTTCGCGGCCGCGTGTGATCCTTGACTTGGAACTGCGCCTGGCTTATCCGGTCGCGCTCCCGCGGGGGAGTAGCTCAGTTGGTTAGAGCGCCGGCCTGTCACGCCGGAGGTCGCGGGTTCAAGTCCCGTCTCTCTCGCCATTTTCTTGCGGTTCGACCCGCCGCTTCGTGGGCTCGCCGCCTCGCGTTCGCCGACTGGCCTGAGCGCGCCGCAGGCTCAAATCCGCTTCTCGCCCCTTAGGCTGGCGGTTCCGGGCGCCTATGTAGTGTGGGCGCGGCACGCGCGAGGCCCTGGCGCTGCTTTGTCCGGCGACCCTGTCCCGGGCGAATTGAAGCCTTTCGTCTTGCATGGTTGCCTGCGCTGCGATACGCGTTTGCGGCATAAGCGCCGCTGCCTTCCTGCGTGGTGCGCCGCGCGGTCGAAAATCTCAAGAGCGAGGCCATGCCAAGCCTTATTTCCGATTACATGCCGCTGGCCGTTTTCATAGTGATCGCGGCGCTCATCGGCGGGGCGCTGTTGATCGCGCCTTTTCTGGTTGCCTACCGGGCCCCGGATAACGAAAAGCTTTCGCCATATGAGTGCGGTTTTCCCCCGTTTGACGACGCCCGGATGCGCTTCGACGCGCGCTTCTACCTGGTTTCGCTGCTGTTCATTATCTTCGATCTTGAGGTGGCGTTCCTGTTTCCCTGGGCGATTGTCTTCCACGACCTTGGCGCGCTTGGATTCTGGTCGATGATGATCTTTCTGGCGGTGCTGACCATCGGGTTCGTATACGAGTGGAACAAGGGAGCGCTGGAATGGGATTGAGCGCGAGCCCGGCCGTCGCGCTTGGCGGAACCGATCTTCTCGATCCGCTGACCGGCAAGCCGCTCCGGGCCGAGGACCGGTACTTCGGCGCGATCAGCGACGAACTCGCCGACAAGGGCTTCCTCGTCACCACGACCGACGATCTTATCCAGTGGGCTCGCACTGGCTCGCTCATGTGGATGACTTTCGGACTTGCGTGTTGCGCGGTCGAGATGATGCAGGTCTCGATGCCGCGGTTCGATGTCGAGCGCTTCGGCTTCGCGCCGCGCGCGAGCCCTCGCCAGTCGGATGTAATGATCGTCGCGGGCACGCTGACCAACAAGATGGCGCCGGCGCTGCGCAAGGTCTACGACCAGATGCCGGAGCCGCGCTACGTGATCTCGATGGGGTCGTGCGCCAACGGCGGCGGCTACTACCACTATTCGTATTCGGTTGTGCGCGGATGCGACCGCATCGTCCCCGTTGACATCTATGTGCCGGGTTGTCCGCCGACCGCCGAGGCGCTGCTCTACGGGGTGCTGATGTTGCAAAAGAAAATCCGGCGGACCGGGACGATCGAACGCTGACGTCGCCGGGAGCGAACCAGAAGCGAGACTTCAACCGAATGGATGACCAGCTTGAGACCATCGCGGCGAAGCTTGCCGCCGCGGCGCCAGGCGCGGTGACGGAATCCGCTTTTGCCTTTGGCGAGCTGACACTCACCGTCGATCCCGGGCGCCTCATTGAGACGCTCCAGTTCCTTCGCGACGATCCTGCTGCTCAGTTTGTTTCGATCATCGATATTTCCGGGGTCGACTATCCGCAGCGCGAGAAGCGCTTCGATGTCGTTTATCATCTGCTGTCGCCGAAGCTGAACCGGCGGGTCCGGGTCAGGGTCGCGACCGACGAGGAGACGGCGGTGATGAGCGCGACCGCCGTCTATCGTGGCGCTGACTGGTACGAGCGCGAGATTTACGACCTGTTCGGCGTGCTGTTCGAGGGGCATCCGGACTTGCGGCGCATTCTGACCGATTACGGATTCGATGGTCACCCGCTGCGGAAAGACTTCCCGATGACCGGTTTCGTCGAGGTGCGCTACGATGACGCGGAAAAACGCGTGCGCTACGATCCGGTGCGTCTCAATCAGGAGTTCCGTCAGTTCGATTTCCTGAGCCCATGGGAGGGGCCGCCGTTGCCCGGAGATGAAAAAGCGGCGGATGGCGCCTCGAAGCCGGGTCAGGGATCATGAACGAGCCGACCCTACGGAATTTCTCGATCAACTTTGGGCCGCAGCATCCTGCCGCCCATGGCGTCCTGCGTCTCGTGCTCGAACTGGACGGCGAGGTCGTCGAGCGCGTCGATCCGCATATCGGCCTCCTGCATCGTGGCACGGAAAAGCTGATGGAGGCGCGCACCTACCTGCAGAACGTGCCCTATCTCGATCGGCTCGACTATGTCGCGCCGATGAATCAGGAGCACGCCTACGCGCTCGCCGTCGAACGGCTTCTCGGCATTGCGGTTCCTCGGCGCGGCCAGCTGATCCGCGTGCTCTATTGCGAGATCGGCCGCCTCCTATCGCATCTCCTCCAGATCACGACGCAGGCGATGGATGTCGGCGCCCTGACGCCGCCCCTCTGGGGGTTCGAGGAGCGCGAGAAGCTGATGGTCTTCTACGAGCGCGCCAGCGGGTCGCGCATGCACGCGGCCTACTTCCGCCCCGGCGGGGTCCACGAGGACCTGCCGCGCAAGTTGATCGACGACATCGAGGCCTTCTGCGATCCATTCCTCAAGGTCTGCGATGACCTCGAGGTCCTGCTCACTGGAAACCGCATCTTCAAGCAGCGCAATGTCGACATCGGCGTGGTCAAGCTGGCGGACGCGTGGGCGTGGGGTTTCTCGGGCGTTATGGTGCGCGGCTCCGGCGCGCCCTGGGACCTGCGCAAGGCGCAGCCCTACGAATGCTACGAGGAGATGGATTTCGATATCCCCGTCGGCAAGAACGGCGACTGCTACGATCGCTATCTCATCCGGATGGAGGAGATGCGCCAGTCGATAAAGATCATGCGGCAATGCTGCGAGAAGCTCAACTCGGCCGGCGGCGAGGGGCCGGTGGTGACCGACGACGGCAAGGTCGCGCCGCCCCGGCGCGCTGAGATGAAGAGGTCAATGGAGGCGCTGATCCATCATTTCAAGCTGTACACCGAGGGCTATAAGGTGCCGGCTGGCGAGGTTTACGCCGCGGTCGAAGCGCCCAAGGGCGAGTTCGGGGTTTACCTCGTGTCCGACGGCTCCAATAAGCCCTATCGGGTGAAACTTCGCGCGCCCGGGTTCGCACATCTCCAGGCGATGGATTTTCTGTGTCGTAAGCACATGCTCGCCGACATCAGCGCGATCCTCGGCTCGCTCGATATCGTGTTCGGGGAGGTCGACCGGTGAAGCCCCCCCGCCGGGCGAGCCTCAGCGCGGCGCCGCATTCGAGGAACTTTTGACCGATGTCTGTCCGCCGCCTTGCCGACGAGCAGCCGACAAGCTTCGAGTTCACGCCGGAGAACAGGGCGTGGGCGGAGCGGGAGATGGCCAAATATCCCACTGGACGCCAGGCTTCGGCGGTGCTTGCGCTGTTGTGGCGCGCGCAGAAGCAGAGCGGCTACTGGCTGCCGCGGGCGGCGATTGAAAAAGTCGCTTCGATGCTCGACATGCCGAACATTCGCGTGCTGGAGGTCGCGACCTTCTACACCATGTTCAATCTGGCGCCGGTGGGACGTCACTACGTGCAGGTCTGCGGCACGACGCCGTGCATGCTGTCCGGCTCGGACGATCTCAAGGCGGTCTGCCGCAAGCGCATCGCCGAAGAGGGTCATGTGACCCGCGACGGCATGTTTTCCTGGATCGAGGTGGAATGCCTCGGCGCCTGCTGCAATGCGCCGATGGTCCAGATCAACGAGGACTATTACGAGGACCTTACGCCGGAGAACTTCGCCAAGCTACTCGACGATTTGGCGGCGGGCCGGCCGGTCAGGACTGGCTCGCAGGTCGGGCGCGTCTCTTCCGAGCCGATCGGCGGCCTGACCTCGCTGACGATGCTCTATGGCGCCGACGGTCGTGGCGCGCCAGGGGCGCCCGCGAACGATCAGTCGCCACCTTCCCCAGACGAGGCCGCCGCGCACGCGCATGCGGAGGTGGAAGCCGCCGACATCCAGGCTGCGCTTGCAACCCTGCCGGCGGACGCGACGCCTGAACAGAAAGCGGACGCGGTCGGCGATCGGCCCGCCGCGCTCAAAGCCCCGCGCGAAGGCGGCCCCGACGACCTGCAGCAGATCAAGGGCGTGGGTCCGGTCAATGAGAAGCGCCTGCACGAGCTTGGGGTCTATCACTTCGATCAGGTCGCCGCCTGGAAAAGGAGCGAGATTCGCTGGGTCGGAACCTATCTGTCGTTTCCCGGCCGCATCGATCGTGAGCAATGGGTGCTCCAGGCCGCCGCACTCGCCGCCGGCGGGAGCGGACCCAGGGACGAGCAAACCCATCTGCCGACCGGGAAGATTGGGGACTGAGCGATGCTGGAAGACAAGGATCGCATCTTCACCAACCTCTATGGGTTCGGCGACCGCAGCCTCAAGGGCGCGCGGGCGCGCGGCAATTGGGACCGGACCAAGGCGATCATCGACAAAGGGCGCGACTGGATCATCGCCGAAATGAAGGCCTCGGGTCTGCGCGGGCGAGGGGGCGCAGGCTTTCCGACCGGACTCAAATGGTCGTTCATGCCCAAGACGGTCGATCCCAAGCGCCCGCATTACCTCGTCATCAACGCCGACGAATCCGAACCGGGGACCTGCAAGGATCGGGAGATCATGCGCAACGACCCGCACACGCTGGTCGAAGGCGCGCTGATTGCCTCGTTCGCCATGGGCGCCCACGCTTGCTACATCTACGTGCGCGGCGAATACATCCAGGAGCGCGAGCGCCTCGAAGCGACGGTCGACGAGGCCTATGGGGCGCGGCTCATCGGCAAGAACAATATCCACGGCTGGCCGTTCGACCTCTACGTCCATCACGGCGCAGGGGCCTACATTTGCGGCGAAGAGACGGCAATGCTCGAGTCGCTCGAGGGCAAGAAGGGCATGCCGCGCATGAAGCCGCCGTTCCCGGCCGGTATGGGGCTCTACGGCTCGCCGACGACGGTCAACAACGTCGAATCGATCGCCGTCGCGCCGACGATTCTGCGACGGGGCGCGTCGTGGTTCACGAGTTTCGGCGCGCCCAACAATTTCGGCACCAAGGTCTTCTGCGTCTCAGGCCATGTCAACAAGCCCTGCAACGTCGAGGAGGCGATGTCGATTCCGTTCCGGGAGCTGATCGATAAGCATTGCGGCGGCG
>DATGHB010000165.1:0-9609 GCA_035308265.1 Roseiarcus sp. | reverse complement strand
TTGGGCCCGCCCATGAGCTGGTTCATCAGCCCGACGCCGATGATCGAGCCGATGAGCGCGTGCGAGCTCGAATTCGGGATGCCGAAATACCACGTGCCGATGTTCCAGATGATGGCGGCGATGAGCAGCGCGAACACCATCGCGAACCCCGCCGCCGATCCGACCTGCAGGATGAGCTCGACCGGCAGCAGCGAAACGATGCCGAATGCGACTGCGCCGCTCGACAGTAGGACGCCGAGCAGGTTGAAGCATCCCGACCAGACCACCGCGATCTGCGGCTTCAGCGCGTGGGTATAGATGACGGTGGCCACCGCGTTGGCGGTGTCGTGGAAGCCGTTGACGAATTCGAACCCGAGCGCGATCAGCATCGCCACCCCGAGCAGGATGAACGGCAGAATCGTCGTCGGTCCGCCGCCCGCGGCCGAAATGTCCGATCGGATCGAATAGGCCATGTAGAACAGGCCGAGGGCGAGGACGGCGAGGATGGCGAGCGCAAACCGGATGTCGAGCGGACGGTCGAGATGCGGCTTGACCGGCGCGGCGACGTGCGGGCCGAGTCGGGCGTCGAATGCGGCGGACATGAACCCCCCTCGTGTCGCGACCGGCTCCCCTCTCACGGCCTCATGACAGGCATGTGAAGGCCGCCAAGGCCGGGCGCGAACTGGATCCTGCTGGCCGGAAGGGCCGGTCCGCCGGGTACGACGGAAGTGGCATTGCCAAATTGCGGCGGATGCGCAACTTTGGCCTCTGCGCCGCGGAATAGCGGCGCCCGGCCGTCCGTCGGAAGTGCGAGGGACAGGGTTGGCTTCGCGCGCAAAAAGCGCGCAACAGAGGGATGGACGCGCCCGATGAGCCTTTTATCGATTCTGGACCGAGACCGCACGATCGCCAAGCCGGGGTTCAGCCGCTGGATGGTCCCGCCGGCGGCGCTATGCGTCCACCTGTGCATCGGCCAGGCTTACGCGTTCAGCGTCTTCAACCTGCCGATGACCAAGCTGATCGGCCTCACCAAATCAGCGCCTGGCGACTGGAACCTGGCCGAACTCGGGTGGATCTTCTCGCTCGGCATTGTCTTCCTGGGGGTGTCGGCGGCGGTGTTCGGACGCTGGGTCGAGGAGGGCGGGCCGCGCCGGGCGATGTTCGCCGCGGCGCTGTGCTTCAGCGGCGGATTTCTCATCAGCGCATTCGGGGTCTGGGTCCATCAGCTTTGGCTGATCTATATCGGCTATGGCGTGATCGGCGGGTGTGGCCTCGGCATCGGCTATATCTCCCCGGTGTCGACGCTGATCAAATGGTTTCCCGACCGCCCCGGCATGGCGACCGGCATGGCGATCATGGGCTTCGGCGGCGGCGCGATGATCGCCGCGCCGCTGTCGGTGTGGCTGATGCACATGTTCGCGACTTCGACCCATGTCGGGGTCATGGAGACTTTCGTGGTGCTCGGCCTCATCTATGCGTTCTTCATGTTCGTCGGCGCGGCGATCGTGCGCGTGCCTGCGCCGGGATGGAAACCCGAGGGCTACGTCGCCCCGGCCCAGCCCAAGAAGCTCATCTCGACCCGCGACGTTTTCGTCTATCAGGCGCTGAAGACGCCGCAATTCTGGCTGATCTGGTGGGTGCTGTGCCTGAACGTGACGGCGGGCATCGGCGTGCTCGGGCAGGCCTCGGCAATGAGCCAGGAAATGTTCCCCGGCCGCGTCACGCCCATCGCCGCCAGCGGCTTCGTCGGGCTGCTCAGCATCTTCAACATGGGCGGCCGTTTCTGCTGGGCCTCGGTCTCAGACTTCATCGGCCGCAAGAACACCTATTTCGTGTTCTTCGTTCTGGGGATCGTGCTCTATTCGCTGGTGCCGTATTTCGGCGGCCACGGCTTCCTGCCGCTGTTCGTGCTGTGCTTCCTGATCATCATCAGCATGTATGGCGGTGGCTTCGCCACCGTGCCCGCCTATCTCAAGGACATGTTCGGCACCCGCTATGTTGGCGCGATTCACGGGATGCTGCTCACCGCGTGGTCGGCGGCGGGCATCTTCGGCCCGGTGCTCGTCAACTATATCCGGCAGTATCAGGTCGCCCACGGCGTGCCGAAGGCCGACGCCTATAACATCACCATGTACATCATGGCCGTGCTCCTGGTGGTCGGCTTCATCTGCAACTTCCTGGTCCGGGCGGTCGACGATCGCCATCACATGGCGCTCGAGACGCTCGACGAAGCGGTCGGCGTGGCTTGAGGGAGGGGGACATGGCTTCTGACAACGATGGCGACGGCACGACCTCCGTCCAGCTGGCGATCGCCTGGGCCTTCGTCGGCATCCCGCTCCTGTGGGGCGTCTACAACACCCTGTCCAACGCGCTGAAGCTGTTTACCGGCTGAGCTTCGGCGCGGGCTTCCTCAGGATCGCGGCGGGCGTGCGCGGGCGATGAGCTTCTCGCGCTCGTCGAGAAGCTCCGCAAGGCGCCGCTCCTGGTCGGCGATCCGGTCCGCGGCGCGTGTTTCATCCTCGGCGCCCGAGACGGCCGCCGCCTGCTCGGTGAGCTCCCGGATGTTGTCGCGGACGATCGCGATGCGCTGGTCGAGATCTTCGAGCAAGGGTTGGGCCATCAGCTTGCCTCCGCCAAAAGCGACAATTGCTGGCGCGCCGGATCGCCGAACTGGTCGACGAGACGGGTCGGATAGTCGCCGGTGAAACAATGGTCGGTGAACTGCGGCTGTCTTGCGTTGCGGCCGGGATAGCCCATCGCGCGATAGATTCCCTCGACCGAGAGAAAGGCGAGAGAATCGGCGCCGACGAACCGCCGAATCCCCTCGAGGTCCATGCGGGCGGCGATGAGCCCATCGCGCTCCGGCGTGTCGATGCCGTAAAAGTCGGGATGGGCGATCGGCGGCGACGAGATGCGCAAGTGAACCTCGCGCGCGCCCGCTTCCCGCATCATCTGCATGATCTTGACGCTGGTGGTTCCGCGCACGATCGAATCGTCGATGAGCACGATCCGCTTGCCCTCGACCACCGCGCGGTTGGCGTTGTGCTTCATCCTGACCCCAAGCTCGCGGATCGACTGGCTCGGCTGAATGAAGGTGCGCCCGACATAATGGTTGCGGATGATGCCGAGTTCGAACGGCAGAGCGCATTCGCGCGCATAGCCGATCGCCGCCGGAACGCCCGAATCGGGCACTGGCACGACCACGTCGGCCTCGGCCGGGGCCTCGCGCGCGAGCTCCGCCCCCATCGCCTTGCGGGCGTCATAGACCGATCGTCCATGGACGATCGAATCGGGCCTGGCGAAATAAATGTACTCGAAGATGCAGGGCCGGGCCGGCTGCCTCGGCAGGGGGAAGAAGCTCTTCACCCCGCCGCCGTCGATGACCACGACTTCGCCGTTCTCGACGTCGCGAACGAATTTGGCCCCGATGATGTCGAGCGCGCAGGTCTCCGAGCACAGGATCGGGGCGCCGTCGAGTTCGCCGAGCACGAGCGGCCGGATGCCGAGGGGATCGCGCGCGCCGATGAGCTTCTTGTTGGTCAGCGCGACCAGCGCGTAGGCGCCCTCGATCTCGGTCAGGGCCTCGACGAAACGGTCGACGATCTTCGGCCTCCGCGAGCGCGCCGCGAGCAGGAGCGCCACTTCGGTATCGGTGGTCGACTGGCAGATCGCGCCGCCGCGAATGAGCTCCTGCCGAAGGGTGAGCCCATTGGTCAGATTGCCGTTATGGGCGACCGCGAGGCCGCCGGCCTCGAGTTCGGCGAACAAGGGCTGGACATTACGCAGCACCGTCTCGCCGGTGGTGGAATAGCGCACGTGCCCGATCGCGGAGCGCCCGGGCAACCGGTCGATGGTCGCCGCCTTGGAGAAGTGATCGCCGACCAGCCCCAGCCGGCGCTCCGAATGGAACCGGGCGCCGTCGAAGGCGACGATCCCGGCGGCCTCCTGGCCGCGATGCTGCAGCGCATGCAGGCCGAGCGCGACGATCGCGGCGGCGTCGGGGTGATTGAAAATGCCGAAGACGCCGCATTGCTCGCGCGGCCGGTCCTCGTCAGGATCGAAGCTCGCCTCGCCCGAGGGACTGGAAGCGAATTCGAGCTCCGTCCCCATCACTGCTTGGGCGCCGGAGCGAAGGGAGCGTTCTTGTTGATCAAGGCGTCGAGTTTCTGCTTGTCCATCGCCGAACCGTTCGTCCCCGAGGTTGAATCGGTCTTCTTCGGCGGCTGGGACGGGACTGCGATCGGCTGATCGTCCTCGGTCTTCGGCCGCGAGCCGGCCGCATCGTTCCGCGGCCCCAGCTCCTTCGTCGCCTCGTCGGCGCGCGACTGGATCCAGCCGTTGAGGGTCTGGGCGGCGTCCGAGGGCAGCATGGCGACAATGCGAACGGCGGTCTCGGTGAGGACCGGCCGGGTCCTGGCGTTCTTGACCCATTCGGGCTGCTGCTTCTCCGACACCAGCCAGTTGAAGATGGCGAAAGCGACGACCGCGAGGAGAAAGCCCCTCGCGACCCCGAACACGAAGCCCAGCGACCGATCGAGGGGCCCGATCCTGCTGTCGAGGATCGCGTCGGACATCCGGACAGTGAACAGGGACACGATGATCAGCGTCACAAAAAACACGATCGCCGCGGCGGCCGCCTGAGCGATGATCTCCTTGTGAATGTAGGGGGTGAGGTAGGGCATGACCAGAGGGTAGAAGTAATAAGCGGCTGCCGCGGCGGCGATCCACGAGGCGATGGCCAGCACCTCGCGGGTGAACCCGCGCATCATCGAGAGCAGCGCTGAAACAAGAACGATGCCGAGAACCGCGAGATCGAGATAGGATGGCATAAGCGAGAAAGCCTCGTCGCGACGGTCAGACGTCCACCATGCGCCTTAAGGCGGCTGGTGCGAGCGCCTTATAGCCAAGCCGCCCCGGTTCGTCACCCCACCGCGGGAATGGGGGAGCGCCGCGCCGCCTTCGCTTCGACCGCGGCCGCGGCGATCAGCGCGACCAGCGAGGCCACATTGTCGATGGGCTCAGCGGCGATGGCGACGGTCTCGCCGCCCGCGCGGGGCGATTGCGGCGCAAAGGCGCGCTGAAATCCGAGCTTGGCGGCCTCTTTCAGCCGCAAGGGCGCATGCGCGACCGCCCGCACCGAGCCGGAGAGCCCGATCTCGCCGAACCAGACCGCTTCCCGCGGCAGACTTGCGCCGGTGAGCGAGGAAATGAGCGCCGCCGCGGCGGCGAGATCGGCCGCCGGCTCCATGATCCGCAAGCCCCCTGCGACGTTGAGATAGACGTCGTATTGCCCGAGCTTCATGCCCCCGTGGGCCTCGAGCACGGCGAGCACCATGGCCAATCGGCTCGGCTCCCAGCCGACCACGGCGCGCCGGGGCGTGCCGAGCGTCGAGGGCGCGACCAGGGCCTGGATCTCGACCAGAAGCGGGCGCGCCCCTTCGACGCCGGCGAACACCGCGGCGCCCGGATGGGGCGCGCCGTCGCGGTCCGCCAGGAACAAAGCCGAAGGGTTCGGCACCTCGGCGAGGCCGCCGCCGGTCATCTCGAACACCCCGACCTCGTCGGTCGCGCCGAACCGGTTCTTGGCCGCTCTCAACAGACGGAACGCATGCGAGCCGTCACCCTCGAAGGAGAAGACCGCATCGACCATGTGCTCGACGACGCGGGGGCCCGCGATCTGCCCGTCCTTGGTCACATGCCCGACCAGCAGCAAGGCCGCACCGCTCGCCTTGGCGAAGCGGATCAGCGCCTGCGCCGAGCCGCGCACCTGGGCGACCGTCCCAGGCGCCGATTCGATCGAGTCGCTCCACATGGTCTGGATCGAATCGATGACCACCAACTTGGGCTGATCCCCCGAGCCCAGCGTCGCCACGATGTCCTCGACGAAGGTCTGCGCCGCGAGCTGCACCGAAGCGCCAGCGAGCCCGAGCCGCGCCGCGCGCAGGCGAACCTGGGCGGTCGATTCCTCGCCCGAGACATAGACGACCCGGCCGCCCGACCGCGCGACCGCGGCGCAGGCCTGGATGAGCAGTGTCGACTTGCCGATCCCCGGCTCGCCGCCGATCAGGGTGGCCGAGCCGGCCACGAACCCGCCGCCCGCCACCCGGTCGAGCTCGGCGATGCCGGTGACGAGACGCGGCTCGGTCTCAGCGGCGCCGGCCAGATCCTCCAGCGGAAACGGCCGGCCCGCCGCTCCCCTTCGGGCGCCCTCGCCGCCGACGCCAAGCGCGGCTGCTTCCTCTATGATCGTGTTCCACTCGCCGCACGATTCGCATCGTCCCTGCCAGCGCTGGGTGATGGCGCCGCAATTCTGGCAGACATAGGAAGACCGAAACCTGGCCATCGCGCCGCACTGGCAGGTTTGCGTTGATGTGTCGAGGGGCTTTATTGGCCCGCTCAGGGCACGAGCACGGCCGCCCCTTCGAGCCTCCCTTGACGCAAATCGTCGAGCGCCTCGTTGGCCTTGGCGAGCGGATAGGGCGTGGTCGCCGTCTTGACCTTCGCCTCAGCCGCAATGGCCAGGAATTCGCGCCCGTCCTCGCGGGTGAGGTTGGCAACCGAGGCGACGCTGCGCTCCTCCCAGAGGAGTCGGTAGGGGAACGAGGGCACGTCGCTCATGTGAATGCCGCCGCACACGACCCGCCCGCCCTTGCGCACCGCCGCGAGCGCGGCGGGAACGAGCGCGCCCACGGGCGCGAACAGGATCGCCGCGTCGAGCGGTTCGGGCGGCTCCTCGTCCGACCCGCCCGCCCATTCGGCGCCCATCGAGCGGGCGAACGCCTGTCCCGCGGCGTCGCCTGGCCGGGTGAAGGCCAAGACGCGCCGCCCCTGCCAGCGACAGACCTGGGCGATGATGTGCCCGGCGGCCCCGAAGCCATAAACGCCGATCGTCCGCGCGTCCCCGGCCATTTTCAGCGAGCGCCAGCCGATCAGCCCGGCGCAGAGCAGCGGCGCCGTGGCGACCGGGTCGAGATCGTCGGGGAGGGACAAGACAAAATCCGCGTCCGCGATCGCATGGGTGGCGTAGCCTCCGTCCCTCGTGTAGCCGGTGAAGAGCGGCGCATCGCACAGGTTTTCGCGTCCGCTCCGGCAATAGGGACAGGTCCCGTCGGCATGGGCGAGCCAGGCGACCCCGACGTGCGCGCCGATCTTGAGGCCGACCCCCTCGCCTGCCGCCTCGATTCGGCCGACGATCTCGTGTCCCGGCACGATAGGGAGCTTGGGGTTGGCGAGTTCGCCGTCAACGACATGCAGGTCGGTGCGGCACACGCCACAGGCCTCGACCCTGATGCGAACCTGTCCCGGGCCCGGCGCGGGATCGGGCCGCTCCTCCATCGTGAGCCGCTCGTGGGGCCGATGGAGGACCATGGCGCGCATGGAAACGGCCGTTCGCTCAAGCGCTGGCGCGCCGGGAGCCTGCGACCGATCGCCTGAGAAGGGCATAGAGGCTGCCGCCGGTCAGCGCGCCCAGCACATAAGCGACGGCGACCAGCACGGCGAGCGGCAGCGGGAGGGCAAGCCAGAGGAAGGCCACGCTGACGCTCTGGGCGTTCTGAGCGACGAAGACGATCAGCGCGGCGACAAACACCACCACGATCGCCAGATAAAGCCAACGCATGGGGTCACGTCCTCCCTGGCCTTCTATCAAGCAGGCCGCCCGCGGTTAACGCTCACCCGCAGCGCCCGCGAATCGCTCGCCCGGTCAGGCCGCGGGAGCGCTGTGCAGACCCAAGCCCAGCGCTATCCAGGTTGCGCCGGCGAAGACGAGGTCGACGCCGAGAAAGATTCCGAGCACATAAAGCGAGGACACCGGCCAATGGACCAGGATGATGATCCCGAGCAGGAGCGTGATCACGCCCGAGGCCACGACCCACCCCCACGGCGTCCCCCCCTTCATGTTGAAGCCGAGAACGATTCGCATGATCCCAGAAGCGACCAGCGCCGCGCCGAGGATGAGGGTCAGCCACACCGCGGTCAGCAACGGATTGTCGAACGCCACAAATCCCGCAATGATGTAGAGGACGCCGAGTGCGAGCCAGAACAGGAATCGCCCCCAGGTCTTGATCTGGAACGAGTGGATCACCTCGAAAACGCCCGCCAGCAGCATCATGATGCCGACCAGCCAGACGCTGGCGATGGTCGCCATGACTACGCTGCCGAGCGCGATCACTCCGGCGACGAGGTAGACCACGCCGAGTGCGACGATCCAGCCCCATTTCCCCCTAAGCGGCGCAAGGCCCGCGGCCGGTCCGAGCCCGAATGCCGATGCTGTGTTGGTCATAGCGTTCGTCCTTGATTCGCGCCGCGCGCCGCGACGGACCCTTCCAACGGCCCCTTCAAGGCGCGCTTTGGCATCTATCTATATCTATCATAACCAATTTTGATGAGAAGCGCCCGCTCTTTTCGCAACCGGGAACGGGAGCGGGAACCCGGCCTTTGGCGCCCTCAGGCCTTGGCGCCCTTCCAGTCTCTCAATCGGCTCAAGAGCAGGAACGAAGCCGCCTCTTTCGAGTCGGCAAGATAGTCGTGGGCGGCGCGCGAAAGCCGCTCGACCAGCGATTTCTTATAGCCCTTGTCGCCAGGCTCGAGCGCGATCGTGGTCACGATCACCAGCACCCGCTGCTCCCCGCCGTCCTGGGCCTTCGCGGTCCACACCTTGGCGGCTCTGGCTAGGGGATGAGAGAACGCCATGACCATCTGCCCCCCGTGGATGAAACCCCGGGCGGCATAAGGGAACAGACCGCGCATGCGCGTCAAGCCCTCCCTCGCGCGCGAGCCTCACGAATCAGGATTTGGCCCGCGCGGATGGCGGCTTCGCGGCCGGCCCCTCGCCAGCCTCGCCGACCTCCTCGCCGTTGATCGTGAGGCGTCCCTGCGCGGCGCCGAGCCTGACCGTCGAGCCGTCACGGATCTCGCCGGCAAGCAGCATCTGGGCCAGCGGGTCCTGCACCCATTTCTGGATCACCCGCTTCAGCGGCCGCGCGCCATAGGCCGGATCGTAGCCTTTCTCGGCCAGCCACGCCCGCGCCTTGGCGTCGAGGCTCAAGCCGATCTTGCGATCCTCCAAAAGCCGGTTCAGGCGCCTGAGCTGGATGTCGACGATCTCGCCCATGTCCTCGCGCCTCAAGCGGTGGAAGAGGATGATCTCGTCGACCCGGTTCAGGAACTCGGGTCGGAAATGTCCGCGAACGATGCCCATCACTTCCTTCTCGACCGCCTTCGCATCCTCGCCCTCGCGCAAGTTGACGAGATATTCGGAGCCGAGATTCGAGGTCATGACGATCAGCACGTTGCGGAAATCGACCGTCCGGCCCTGGCCGTCGGTGAGCCGCCCATCGTCGAGAACCTGCAACAGGACGTTGAACACGTCCGGATGCGCTTTCTCGACCTCGTCGAACAGCACCACCTGATAGGGCCGGCGCCTGACCGCCTCGGTCAAAGCTCCGCCCTCCTCATAGCCGACATAGCCGGGGGGCGCGCCGATCAGCCGCGCGACCGAATGCTTCTCCATGTACTCGGACATGTCGATGCGAGTGATGGCCCCCTCGTCGGCGAACATGAATTCGGCCAGAGCCTTGGTCAGCTCGGTCTTGCCCACGCCCGTCGGGCCGAGGAACAGGAAGGAGCCGA
>DATGHB010000164.1:0-5074 GCA_035308265.1 Roseiarcus sp. | reverse complement strand
GTCGAGGTGACCAGCATCATGTCGATCTTGTCGGAATTGATCAGGGTCTTGGCGAGTTGGCCGGCGCGCGAGGGATCGGACTGCGAGTCCCGATCGAGGACCTGGACCGCGTAGGTCTTGTCGCCAATGGTATAGCCTTTGGCGAGGGCCCTGCGCGCCAGCTCGAGCACGTAGCCGTCGGTCTGGCCGAATCCGCCCAGCGCCCCGGTGCGCGGGCTGATGAACCCGACCTTGAGCGTCGCCTCCGGGCCGGCAGCGAAAGCGCCATAGGGGCGCGCGGCCGCCGCGAGGCCCGCGGCGCCGGCGGACACAATCAGTCCGCGCCGCGAGATAGGGCCGGCGCCCAGACTGGCGATGGTGGATCTCATGTTCATTGCGTTTCCTCCCTGGCGCGCGCCGCCAGGAGCGGCGCTTTATGGTTTCCTGTTGGGCCTAGATCGGGTAGCGGCCGCGCCCGGCGTTGATCGTCACCCAGCGCAGTTCGGTAAACTCGTGGATCGCCGCGGCGCCGCCGAACCGGCCATAGCCCGACGCCTTGACCCCGCCAAACGGCATTTGCGCCTGGTCCTGCACGGTTGGGCCGTTGATGTGGCAAATTCCCGACTCGATCCGTCTGGCCACCGCGAGCGCCCGGCCGATGTCGCGGCCGAACACCGCCGCCGCGAGGCCGTATTCGGTGTCATTGGCGACCCGCACCGCCTCCTCCACCCCTTCGACGCGGATGATCGCGGCGACCGGGCCAAAGGATTCCTCGCTGTATATCCGCATGGCAGGCGTTACGTAATCGAGCACGGTCGCATCCATCAATGCGCCATTGGTCCGGCCTCCGGCGATGAGGCGCGCGCCTTTCGACACCGCGTCCCTGATCAGGCGAACGACTCGCTCGACCGCCTCGGGACCGATCATCGAGCCGAGCGGCGCCTTCGCCTCCCGCGGATCGCCGGCGACGAGAGACGCCGCCCTGGCGGCGATCCTGCGCGCGAACGGATCGGCGACCGCCCCGTCGACGATGAGCCGCTCGGTCGCCATGCAGATCTGGCCCTGGTTCATGAATGCGCCGAAGGCCGCGGCGGCGACCGCCTCGTCGAGGTCGGCGTCGTCAAGGACGATGAACGGCGCCTTGCCGCCAAGCTCGAGCAGGGCGGGCTTGAGATAGCGCGCGGCGAGCTCGGCGACGTGGCGCCCGACCCGGGTCGAGCCGGTGAAGTTGACCCGCCGGACCGCCGGGTGGGCGATCAGCGCCTCGACCACCCGGGAGGCGTCGGACGGCGCGTTGTTGACCACGTTCACCACGCCGGCGCCGAAGCCCGCGGCCTGAAACACCTCGCCGACCAGCCGATGGGCGCGGGGACAGATTTCCGAACCCTTCAGCACCGTGGTGTTGCCGCAGGCGAGCGGCATGGCGAGCGCCCTCACCCCGAGGATGACCGGCGCGTTCCAGGGGGCAAGGCCCAGCACCACCCCGACCGGCTGGCGGAGCGCGAACGCCGTCTGGCCGGGCTTGTCCGAGGGGATGATGTCGCCGGCGACAGCGGTCGCCATCGCCGCGGCCTCGCGCAGCAGGGCGGCGGCGAGCGCCACGTTGAACCGGGCCCAGGCCTGGGTCGCCCCCGTCTCGTCGGCCATCGCCGCCTCGAAATCGGGGGCGCGGCGCTCGACTTCATCCGCCGCCGCGGCCAGGCGCCGGCGCCGTTCGCCCGGCCCCAACGCCGACCATCGCGGGAATGCGGCCGCTGCGGAAGCCGCCGCCGCTTCGGCGTCCTCGACCGTCGCCGCCGAGGCGCGGGTGGCGATTTCACCGGTGATCGGATTGACGCGTTCGAACACCCGCCCGTTGGCGGCAGGCGCGTCGTCGCCGTGGGTCAGCAGCCCGACCTCGTACACCGACCCTCCCCTGACCACGCGCGCCGGGGCGCGGGAAACCGGCCCGCGCCTCCGGGCAATGGCCAGCATTAATTCGCAAAACCCTCGAGCCGGCAATGGACGATTCTCAGCTTTGATTGTACTTTCCTGATCTTCCCGCCGCCGGAAAGCCGATGCCCGAGCCCTCTCTTCAATCGTCGCGGTTTGACCTCGGCCGCCAGGCGCAGATCGTGGCGGCCAGCATCGAGACCTCGCTCGCCGACCAGACCTGGTCGGTGTCGAAGCGCGCCGGTCCGGTCCACCGCGCCTTTTTCGTCCGCCGCGGCCGCGCCGCCTTCGCCGCCGCCGGGAGCGCGCCAATCGAGCTTCATGGGCCGCAGATTCTCTGGCTGCCGATGGCCGCAACCGGCGCCTTCCGATTGTTCGCCGGCGGCGACGGAGCGGCCCTGACGGCGCGCGAGGAGATCGTCCGCCGGGCGGTGAGCGAGAGTTCGCTCGGGCCCCGGCTGCGGCCGCTGATCGATCGCGAGCTGATCGCGCCCGCCGCCCGCATCGCGCGCAACATCAGGGAGATCGAGGCGATCTTCGCCGCGCTTGGCCGCGAATCGCGCGATCCCGGTCCCGGCGCGGCGGCGATGAACACGCTCTATCTCGGCCTCATCCTCGCGCACCTGTGGCGCGCCTGCGGCCTCGCCGGAGGCGCCGACCCGCTGGTCGCCGGCGCGCCAGTCGCCGAACGGTTCCGTCAGCTGGTCGAACTGCACTATCGAGACAACCTCAGCGTCGACGACTACGCCCATGACCTCGGCGTCACCCGCGCTCAGCTTCACGCCGCCTGCGCGCGGGCGCTCGGCCTTCCTCCGCTGAAACTCGTGCACGCGCGACTGATGGCCGAGGCGAGGCTCAGGCTGCAGGAGACCGCGCAGCCGGTCGAGCAGATCGGTTATGGCCTGGGCTTCCGCGATCCCTCGTATTTCAATCGCTTCTTTCGCCGGTTGTCCGGGCTTTCTCCAGGCGCCTATCGGGCGGCTTCGCGGGCCGACCCGCCGCCCGCGCCGACGTCGTTCGCGGCCTGGCCCTGACGACCAGCATGCGCCCGCGGCGCTCGAATTGACGAAAGCGCATGGGGAGGATCACTCTCCCGCTCTCGCCACGCTTTCAAGGAGACCGGAATGTCCGCGCGACCGGGGCCGAACGCATGCGCGATCGTCGCCGCGCTTGGGTTCGGCGCGCTGTCCTTCGCCTCTCCCGTCGCGGCCTCGAGCCGCCCCGCTTATTGCGCCGCGGGCGCTCGCGACCGAGCGCCCGTTCCCGTCCCCAGAGCTCTCGAGGCGGATGTCGCGAGAACGTTCGGCGTCTCCGTCGACGCCGTGGGACATGGCGCCTTCGTGCGCTGCGCCAGGGACAGGCTCCTGGCCTGCTTCGTCGGCGCCAACCTGAACTGCGGCAAGGCGAACGCGCGCCGGTCGCTGCCTGGCGCGAGCGCCTATTGCCGCGCCGATCCCGGCGCGGACTTCATCCCAATGGCCGCGACCGGCCACGACACGATCTACGCATGGCGCTGCGTGGGGAAGCGCGCGGTCGCCGGCAGGGCGATTCGGGCCGTCGATCCGGACGGCTACGACGCCGGCAACTGGAAAGAGGTCGCCCGATAGGCTCACGGATCGCGGCGCCGCTGCAAAAAATGGCGCCTCGCGGCCTTTAATTCCGTTGGCGCCTGGGCTAACGGAAACGGCGAAAGCGGAGTAAGGAAGCGCCCGCTCGGATGCAAACGGGGGGACGTCGCCTTTCCCGCATCGGTGGAACACGGCCGTTAGGTCCCAGGGAGCATTGGAGAAGGAGGAGGAAAGCCATGAAGTTTCGCCCGCTGCATGATCGCGTCGTCGTCAGGCGCGTCGACGCGGAAGAGAAGACCAAAGGCGGCATCATCATTCCCGACACCGCCAAGGAGAAGCCGCAGGAAGGCGAAGTGGTCGCCGCCGGCCCGGGCGCCCGCGACGAAAGCGGCAAGCTCGTTCCCCTCGACCTCAAGGCCGGCGACCGGATCCTGTTCGGCAAATGGTCGGGAACCGAAATCAAGCTCGAGGGCGAAGAGCTTCTCATCATGAAGGAGAGCGACGTGATGGGAGTCGTCGAAGGCCGTGCGGCGGGAAGCCGCCCCGCGCCCGCGCGCAAATAAGCCTAGCGGCAGCGCGCTTTCAGATGGAATCGCGACCGGACGTCGTGTCATTCCCGCGCAAGCGGGAATCTAGAGTTTTGTCGAGGCCTCGCTGGATGCTCGCTTTCGCGGGCATGACAGCCGATGGCGTCGGCCAGTGGCGCGCTGCTTTGGACTTTCCAGCCACAAGTTGAATTCAACCGAACCCGAGGGAGCCATCATGTCCGCCAAGGAAGTGAAATTTTCCGGCGACGCCCGCGAGAGGATGCTGCGCGGCGTCGACATTCTCGCCAACGCCGTCAAGGTGACGCTGGGCCCCAAGGGGCGCAACGTGGTCATTGAGAAGTCCTATGGCGCGCCGCGCGTCAGCAAGGACGGGGTGACCGTCGCCAAGGAGATCGAACTCAAGGACAAGTTCGAGAACATGGGCGCGCAAATGGTGCGCGAGGTCGCTTCCAAGCAGAGCAGCGCCGCCGGCGACGGCACCACCACCGCCACGGTGATCGCCCAGGCGATCGTCAAGGAGGGCGTGAAGGCGGTCGCGGCCGGCGCCAATCCGATGGACCTCAAGCGCGGCGTCGACGCGGCCGTCAAGGCGGTCGGCGACCATCTGGTGAAGATGAGCCGCAAGGTCACCAATTCCGCTGAAATCGCCCAGGTTGGCGCGATTTCCGCCAACGGCGACAAGTCGATCGGCGACCTGATCGCGCGCGCCATGGACAAGGTCGGCAAGGAGGGCGTGATCACGGTCGAGGAAGCCAAGACCGCGGAGACCGAGCTCGATGTGGTCGAGGGGATGGAGTTCGACCGCGGCTACCTCTCGCCCTATTTCATCACCAACGCCGAGAAGATGCTGGCCGAGCTCGAGGACCCCTACATCCTCATCCACGAGAAGAAGCTCTCCTCGCTGCAGCCGATGCTCCCCGTGCTGGAAGCCGTGGTGCAGACCGGGAAGCCCTTGCTGATCATCGCCGAGGACATCGAGGGCGAGGCGCTGGCGACCCTGGTGGTCAACAAGCTGCGCGGCGGGCTCAAGGTCGCGGCCGTCAAGGC
>DATGHB010000163.1:0-3593 GCA_035308265.1 Roseiarcus sp. | reverse complement strand
GTCGGCGGAAAAGATCGAGCGCCGCCCGATCTTGAAACGCGCCAAACGCCAGCTCCGCCGCTCGGGCGATGCGACCAGGCGGCAAGCTGGAAAAAAGGAACGCGACGCGAGGCGCGCCGCTACAAGGCCGGGCTTATGCCGTGCCGGGAGGGCCGAGTCAATGGACGGCAGGGGCGCGGAACTGGCGCTTCAGGTCACCAGCCGCCGGTCGAAAAACTCCGCGATCTCCCCGAACGCTTCCCGGGTTTCCGGCGCCTGCTCGTTGAACATATAGTGCGCGTGCGACTGGCCTTCGTAGACCTGGAGCGCCGCGTCCACGCCCGCCTGACGGAGCTTGCGATGCACGCGCACCGTGTTGCTGAGCAGAAGGTCGCGCGTCCCGCTGGTCAGGATCGCCGGCGGAAAGCCGCTCATGTCGCCATAGACCGGGGACAGAAGCGGGTCGGCGAGGTCATGCCCGTTGGCGTAGAAGCGGGTCGCCGCGTCGCAGAAGCCGTCGCGGGAGACCAGCACATTGTCGAGGAGTTCGTTGGTGTAGAACGTGTCGCCCGTCCTGGTGACGTCCGCCATCGGCGTCCCCGGCGCGATCGCTGCCGGCAGGGGCAGGCCCTCCTGTTTCGCCCGCAGGACGAGCGCGAGCGTTAGCGCGCCCCCGGCCGAGGTTCCGAACGCCGCGGTCCTGGCCGCGCCCGTGGTCTCGGCGGTCGCCTTCCACACCGAGACGCAGTCGTCGAGCGCTGCGGGAAAGAACGCCTCCGGAGGCATCCGGTAATCGACCGAGAGCACCCGGAAGCCGCCGAACGCGGCCATCATGATCGCCTCGGGCAGGCCGGCTTCGCCCGGAAAGAGAACGTAGCAGCCGCCGTGAATGTGGATGAGGAGCCGGTTCTCGTTTCGCGGCGCGACCGCCTCGGGGGTCACGAGAAAAGCGCGCGCGCCCCCGGCCGTCGTCCGCTCGAACCGGACCTTGAGGCGGGCGCACAAGGCGGGCAGGCGCGCGACCGCCGCGGCCGCTGCGGAATCGACGAGGGCCTTCCAGCCTTCGGCGGTTGTCGGACGCTCCCTCCAGATCGGGTTCAGCGGCGCCCCGATCAGCGCCCGCATTTCAGGGCTGACCGTGGTCGGGACAGGCGCGGGCGATCGTTCCGCCATGGATGAGCCTCCGGGAAGCCTCTCAACCGCCAGCCGGCGTAAACATCACTTTGCGGGCTTGTCGAGGGGAAGACAATTGTGGCGGCCCGAATCGAGGCAGTTCTGCAGTTTGCGCTGCTGATCGATATAGGTGAAGGCGAGGTAGCCGAGCGCGATCAGAACGACGACCGCGATCAGCGCGACGAGATTGCCGCGCCCGCTCGGGCCCGGCTCGTCGTCCTCGCCGCCGCCGCCGCTCACGCGGAGCGGGTCGAGGCCCGATGATCGATCTCGCCGAGCGCCGCCAGCGCCTTGGCGACGATGCCCTTGGCGTCGAGTCCGGCGAGCGCGTACATGCGCTCGGGCTTGTCGTGATCCAGGAACTTGTCCGGCAGCGTCATCGTGCGAACCTTGAGCCCGTTTTCCAGCGCGCCCGCTTCGCTGAGCAGGGTCAGCACATGCGAGCCGAAGCCGCCGATCGCGCCCTCCTCGATGGTGATGAGGAGCTTGTGCGTCGAAGCGAGCCCGAGAATGAGCTCGCGGTCGAGCGGCTTGGCGAAGCGCGCGTCGGCGACCGTGGTCGACAGGCCCCGCGCCGCGAGCTCCTCCGCCGCCTTCAGGGCCTCGGCGAGCCGCGCGCCGAGCGACAGGATCGCGATCCGCGAGCCTTCGCGCACCACCCGTCCCTTGCCGATCGCGAGCGGCTCGCCGCGCTCCGGCATCTCGACGCCGACGCCCTCGCCGCGCGGATAGCGCAGCGCGATCGGGCCGGAATCGTGGGCGGCGGCGGTGGCGACCATATGGACGAGTTCGGCCTCGTCGGCCGCCGCCATCACCGTCATGTTGGGCAGGCAGGAGAGATAGACGATGTCGAACGCGCCCGCATGGGTCGCGCCGTCCGCGCCGACCAGCCCCGCGCGGTCGATCGCAAACCTCACTGGCAGGTTCTGGATCGCCACATCGTGCACCGTCTGGTCGTAGGCGCGCTGCAGGAAGGTCGAATAGATGGCGCAGAACGGCTTGAAACCCTCCGTCGCGAGGCCCGCCGCGAAGGTGACCGCATGCTGTTCGGCGATGCCGACGTCGAACGTGCGCTCGGGGAAAGCTTTCTTCAGGCGATCGATCCCGGTCCCGTCGGGCATGGCGGCGGTGATGCCGACGATCTTCTCGTCCAGCCTGGCGGCATCGACCAGCGCCTTGCCGAACACGCTTGTATAGGTGGGCGCGTTGCTCTTGGGCTTGGCCTGGGCGCCGGTGATGACGTCGAATGCCGAGACCCCGTGGTACTTGTCGTCGGCCGCCTCCGCGGGGGGATAGCCCTTGCCCTTCCTGGTCACCACATGCACCAGCACCGGGCCGTCCTCCATGTCGCGCACATTCTTCAGGATCGGCAGCAGGTGGTCGAGATTGTGGCCGTCGATCGGCCCGACGTAATAGAAGCCGAGCTCCTCGAACAGGGTTCCGCCGGTCCAGAACCCGCGGCCGTATTCCTCGGTCCGCTTTGCCTTGTCATAGAAGAATCTGGGCAGGCGGCGCGCGAGCTGCTTCACGGCGCCGCGCAGCGAACGATAGGCGTGGCCCGAGACGAGGCGCGCGAGATAGGCCGACATCGCCCCGGTCGGCGGCGCGATCGACATGTCGTTGTCGTTGAGGATGACGATCAGCCGCGAGCCCAGCGCGCCGGCGTTGTTCATCGCCTCATAGGCCATCCCCGCCGACATCGCCCCGTCGCCGATCACCGCGACGACGTGGTTCGAGCCCTGCGACAGGTCGCGCGCCACCGCCATGCCGAGGCTGGCCGAGATCGAGGTCGAGGAATGGGCCGCGCCGAAAGCGTCGTAGTCGCTTTCCGAGCGTTTGGTGAACCCGCTCAGGCCGCCGCCCTGCCGCAACGTTCGGATCCGGTCGCGCCGGCCGGTCAGGATCTTGTGCGGATAGGCCTGGTGGCCCACGTCCCACACGATCCGGTCGTTCGGCGTGTCGAACACATAGTGGAGCGCGACCGTCAGTTCGACCACGCCAAGGCCCGCGCCCAGATGTCCGCCAGTGACCGAGACCGCGCTGATCGTCTCGGCCCGCAATTCGTCGGCGAGCTGACGAAGATCGCTCTCGTTCATCTGGCGCAGATCGGCGGGCGAGGCGATCCGGTCCAGAAGCGGTGTGACAGGCTTGCTCAACATTGTCCCCTGGGCGCGACGCAACGCTTCGCGGCGCAGCGAAGCCTCACACGTACACTAAGTCCGATGGTCGCCGCAATTGCGGGATTTCGCCATCGCGGCGCCGTAAAGCCGACCGGTTTCAACGCGCGACACATGCCAATCGTTCCAGTCCGCGGAATTTGCTATCGCCGGCTCCATGGCGCAAATCTGCGCGATGAACCGGTTCGCGACCCTCCCGGCGGAGGCCAGTCGATACGCTCCCGACGGCCCTTACGCCTTCACCCGGCTGGCCGTATCGCTCAT
>DATGHB010000162.1:0-3748 GCA_035308265.1 Roseiarcus sp. | reverse complement strand
CAGCTCTACACGTTCGCCGATTCCGACCGGCGCAACGGGCCGGCGGACACGCACGCGATTTCGATCAGCTATCTCGGCCTCGTCCGCGAGGAAGGAACAATCGCCCCTCGGGCCGCCTGGCGGCCGTGGTACGACTACTTTCCGTGGGAGGACCATCGTGGCGGCCCGCCGGCCCTCATCAAGACTACAATCGTACCCGAACTTCGCCGCTGGGCGGAGAGCGGAGGCGACCGGGCCGCGCGCAAGAAGCGGGCGGCGATCGCCTTCGGGCTCGAAGGGCGGCAGTGGAATGAGGAGCTGACCCTCCAGCGCTACGAGCTTCTGTACGAGGCGCGCCTCATTCCCGAGGCCCGCCGCCCGGTCCAGGACCAGCGCGAGCTGGCGCTGGGCCGCCCGATGGCGGGCGATCATCGCCGCATCCTTGCGACCGGCATTGCGCGGCTCCGGGCCAAGATCAAATACAATCCGGTGGTCTTTGAACTGATGCCGCCGATCTTCACGCTTCTGCAGCTGCAACGCTGCGTCGAGGCGATAGCCGGCCTCAACCTGCACAAGCCCAATTTCCGCCGTCTCATTGAGCAGCAGGAGCTGGTCGAGGAGACGGGAGAAATGGTTTCCGATACCGGCGGGCGCCCGGCGAAGGCCTATCGCTTTCGCGCCGCCGTCCGCGAGGAGCGGGCCGCCGCCGGAACCAAGCTGCCGCTCACGCGCTCTTGACAGCCTTAATTCTCATGATAAGTATATCCGATAAATGCTCATCATGAGTATAACACATGCCCGCGCTGCAAGCCTCGCACTCCTCGGACGTCCTCTATCGCCGCGTGAGCCGCGTCATCCCGCCCTTCGAATGGCCGCTTTTTGAAGCGGACATCGAGGCGATCCTGCGACTGAAAGCTGAGCGCAACGCAATCGTTCTCGCCCACAACTACCAGTCGCCGGAAATCTTTCACTGCGTCGCCGACGTGGTCGGCGACAGCCTGGCGCTGGCCCGGGAAGCCGCCAAGGGCGACGCGGAGGTGATCGTGATGGCGGGCGTGCATTTCATGGCCGAGACAGCCAAGCTGCTCAACCCGTCGAAGACCGTGCTGATCCCCGATCCGCAAGCCGGCTGCTCGCTCGCGGAGTCGATCGCTGCCGACGATATCGGTCTTTTGCGCGAGGCTTATCCGGGCGTCCCCGTTGTCACCTACGTCAATACGTCGGCCGCAGTGAAGGCGGCTTCCGACATCTGCTGCACGTCGGCCAACGCGAAGAGGGTGGTGGAATCGCTTGGGGTCCCGCGGGTGATCATGACCCCCGACGAGTATCTGGCGCGCAATGTCGCTGCGCAAACGCGGGTCGAGATCATCGCGTGGCGCGGGCGCTGCGAAGTGCACGAGCAATTTACCGCGGCCGATATTCGCGAGCTGCGCGAAGCCCATCCGGGTGCGGTCGTGCTCGCCCATCCCGAATGCCCGCCGGAGGTCGTCGCGGCGGCCGACTTCGCCGGCTCGACCGCCGACATGATCAAGTATGTCGGAACCAGACGGCCTGCGCAGGTCGCGCTGGTCACCGAATGCTCGATGAGCGACAACGTCGCGGTCCACTATCCTGACGTCGAGTTCGTCCGGCCTTGTGGGCTTTGCCCGCATATGAAGCGGATCACGCTCAGCAAGATCCGGCATGCGCTCGAGACCATGGAAGGCGAGGTGATGCTCGACCCCGTCGTCGCCGGTCCGGCACGGCGCGCGGTCGAAAGGATGCTTGCGCTATGAGCGCGGATGTCCTGTCCCTTCGCGACCGCGTCGTCGTCGTCGGCGCTGGGATCGCGGGCCTGATGACGGCGCTCGAGCTCGCGCCGAGGCCCGTGGTCATTCTCAGCAAGGCGCCGCTCGGCGCCGAAGGCTCGACGCCGTGGGCGCAGGGCGGCGTTGCCGCGGCGATCGGCGACGACGACAGTCCCGCGCTCCACGCGGCCGACACGATCGCCGCGGGGGGCGGACTGACGGATCCGGCGATCGCCGATGAATTCGCGCGCGCGGCGCCTCAGGCGATTGAGAGACTCTCGCGCCTCGGCGTCCGCTTCGATCGCGCGCCCGATGGCGGCTACGCGCCGGGACTCGAGGCCGCGCACAGCCGCCCGAGAATCGTCCATGCGGGCGGAGACGGAACCGGCCGCGAAATCATGCGCGCGCTTGTCGCCGCCGCGCGGCGGGTGGACTCGATCCAGATTCTCGAAGGCTTCGAAGCGCGGCGGCTCACCGTCGAAGACAATGCGGTTCGCGGGCTCCTCGCTGCTGGTCCTTCGGGGCCGGCGCCCATTGCAACGGACAGGATCGTGATCGCGACGGGCGGGATTGGGGGATTGTTTGCCGACAGCACCAACCCGCCGAGCAGCTTTGGGCAGGGTCTGGCGCTCGCCGCGCGCGCCGGCGCCGTCCTGGCTGACATGGAGTTCGTGCAGTTCCACCCGACCGCCCTCGACGTGAGAACACGTCCGGCGCCGCTCATCAGCGAGGCGGTGCGCGGCGAAGGCGCGATCCTGATTGACGACGCCGGCGACAGGTTCATGGTTGAGACGCCGGGAGCCGAGCTTGCGCCGCGAGACGTTGTCGCTCGGGCGATCTGGCGGAGGCGAGCCGAAGGCAGGCGCGTTTTTCTCGACGCGCGGCGCGCGCTTGGCGACCGCTTCGCCGCGCGCTTCCCGGCCATTGCGGAGGCTTGCCGGGCGACCGGCATTGATCCGGCGCGCGAGCCGATCCCTGTCCGGCCCGCGCAGCACTACCACATGGGCGGCGTCGCCGTGGATGCTCAGGGGCGGGCGTCGGTCGTCGGTCTCTGGGCCTGCGGGGAAGTCGCCTCAACCGGCCTGCACGGGGCAAACCGGCTCGCGAGCAACTCTCTCGCCGAGGCTGCGGTGTTCGCGGCGGCGGTCGCCCGCTCCATCGAAGGTGCGCCGGCGAGCGGCGCCGCGCCGATCCGAAACTTCGACCGGACGCCCGCGGCCTCCGTTCCCGATGCCGTGCGGCCGGTCCTCTCGCGGGCGGCGGGCGTCATCCGCGACCGCGAGCGGCTCGCATCCGCGATCGGCGCGCTCGCCGCCTTGGCCCGGTTCGGATCGGCGGCCGCCGATCCCGCGCTGGTCGGGCTGATGATCGCCGTCGCGGCGTTCCGCCGCGAGCACAGCCTGGGCGCCCATTGCCGTGCCGATTTTCCCGGGCGACCCGCCGCGCCAACCCGCTCCCGCCTGACCCTGGCCGAAGCTTTCGCCGAGGCGGAGGCCATCGCGCCTTGTCCTCTCGCGCGCCAGGCTTGAGGTCATGGCGCTCGTTCCACCGCCCACCCTCCTCATTGAGCCGCTCGTCCGCGAGGCGCTGCTCGAGGACCTCGGCCGCGCCGGCGACATCACGACCGACGCCATCGCCCCGCCGGATTGCGCCGCCCGGACCGTGATGGCGGCGCGCCAGGAGGGCGTGGTCGCCGGCCTCGATCTCGCGGCGCTCGCGTTCCGGCTTATCGATCCCGCGATCCGGTTCAAGCCGATCACGGCCGACGGCGCAACCGTCATGCCGGGAGCGGCGATCGCCGCGATCGAGGGGCCCGCGCGCGGCATCCTGTCGGCCGAGCGCGTCGCGCTCAACTTCACAAGCCGGCTGAGCGGGATCGCGAGCGCGACCGCAAAACTGTCCGCGGCGGTCGCGCACACACAAACGCGCATCGTCTGCACCCGCAAGACGACGCCGCTCCTGCGCGGAATCGAGAAATACGC
>DATGHB010000161.1:0-5036 GCA_035308265.1 Roseiarcus sp. | reverse complement strand
CTTGAAGAAATTCGGCCTCGATTATGAAAGCCTGAAACCCCTCAATCCGCGCCTCATCTATTGCTCCTTGACCGGCTTCGGCCAGACCGGCCCTTACGCGAAGCGCGCCGGCTACGATTTTCTCATTCAGGGCATGTCGGGAATGATGAGCATCACCGGCGAGCCGGAGGGGTCGCCGCAGAAGGCGGGGGTAGCGATCAGCGACCTGTTCACCGGGCTCTATGGGGTCATCGCGATCGAGGCGGCGCTGATCGCGCGGGAAAAAACCGGGCGCGGGCAATCGATCGACCTCGCGCTGTTCGATTCGATGAGCGCGATGCTCGCCAACCAGGCGATGAACTATCTGGCTTCCGGCCGCTCGCCGAAGCGGATGGGCAACGCCCATGTCAATCTCGCGCCCTACCAGACCTTTCCGGTCAAAGACGGCTGGCTGATCATCGCGGTCGGCAACGACGGACAATTCGCGCGGCTCTGCGGCGCGCTGGGACTCGAAGAGCTGGCGCGCGACCCACGCTTCGCGACCAATCCCGGGCGGGTCGTGAACCGGGTCGAGATGGAGCGGCGCCTGGTCGAGAAGACCGCCTCATGGCGGCGCGACGACCTGCTCGCCGCGCTGGAAAAGGCGGTGGTTCCGGCTGGGCCGATCAACACCATCGCCGACCTGTTCGCCGATCCGCAGTTCAAGGCGCGGGGGATGCGGATCGAGCCACAGGGCGCGCCCGGCCTCCGCACGCCGATCCGATTGAGCGAAAGCCCGCTCACGCTCGAGCGCCGCGCGCCGCGGCTCGGCGAGCATCAGGCGGAGGTCTTGCGCGAGATCGGGCTCGACGAGAGCTGATCTGCAGCTTGACGGGGCTTGAGCGCGGGCGGCAGATCGAAGCATGAGCACGATTCGGAACGTGTGCGTCTATTGCGGTTCGGGCGACGGCGCCGACCAGCGGTTCGGCGAGGCGGCGGAGGCGCTGGGCCGGGCCCTCGCCGCTGAGGGGGTGGGCCTCGTCTATGGCGGCGGGGGCGAGGGGTTGATGGGGCGCCTCGCGCGCGCGACTCTTGAAGGCGGAGGCTATGTGGCCGGCGTGATCCCGAGCTTTCTCATCCGCAAGGAGCACGCGCTGACCCAGGCCCAGGAGATGCTCATCGTCGACACCATGCATGAGCGCAAGCAGGCGATGTTCGACCGGGCCGACGCCTTCGTCGCCCTGCCGGGCGGGATCGGCACGCTGGAAGAACTGGTCGAGCAATTGACCTGGGCTCAGCTCAACCGCCATGTAAAGCCGATCCTCATTGCCGACATCGGCGGCTTCTGGCGCCCGCTGATGGCGCTCTTCGCGCACATGCGTTTCGAGGGCTTCATCCGCGACGGCTTCGACATGCGCTATCTGGTGGCCGAGAAGATCGAGGACGTGCTGCCGATGCTGCGAGCCGCCGCCGAGCGCCGCTCACTCGAGCGCGAGCCTGAGGGCGCGGGCGCCGCTCGCGACATGTGACGGAGGCGATCGATGACGGGACCGGTCCTCAGGATGGCGCTGGCCGCCGGGCTTTGCGGGCTTGCCGCTCAACCCGCGCTCGCTCAGGGCATGAAGATGAAGCCGAAGACGCCGGCGGGCGCCTCCACCGTCACGATGACGGTGACAAATTCACGCAAGTCCGATCTTGTTCAGCTCCAGGCGGCGGAGAGCGGCTCGGTAAGCTGGAAGAGGGTGCTGGGCTCGCTCAAGGCCGGCAAGCAGGCGGAAGCGAGCTTGCCCCGGCCGTTCAACTGCCGCGTCAATCTGCACGGGACCTTCGCCGACGGCCAGTCGATAGACGCGTCCGACGTCGACGTCTGCCAGCAGAAGACGCTGAACCTGACGGACTGAAATGCGCCCTCGGGCTTCGGGCTCGAGGGCCTGCTGCGATTCGACGGAATGGCAGCAGGCCCTCGATTCCTTTGATTTCACGTGCTATTTCGCGAAAAACCGGCTTCCACTTTTTCGCAGCGCGCTCGAGGGCGCAGGGCGCTGTTACTTGTGGCCGAACAGTTCGGCGACATATTCCCAGTTGATGAGGTGATCGACCCACGCCTTGAGATAATCGGGCCGCCGATTGCGGTAGTCGATGTAATAGGAGTGCTCCCACACGTCGACGCCGAGGATCGGCCTCGCCCCATGGACGAGCGGGTTCTCGCCGTTCGGGGTCTTCATCGCCTCGATCTTGCCCCCCTTCACGGCGAGCCACGCCCAGCCGGAACCGAACTGGGTCGTCCCCGCCTGAATGAAATCCTCCTTGGCCTTGTCGATCGAGCCGAACGAATCCTTGAGCGCCTTTTCGACTTCGCCCGGGATCTTGCTTCCGCCAGGCTTCATCCACTTCCAGAAATGGGTGTGGTTATAGTGCTGGCCAGCGTTGTTGAACACGGCGGCGTTCTTGCCGAACGAACCCTTGACGATGTCCTCGAGCGGCTTGCCTTCCCATTCAGTCCCCTTGAGCGCGTTATTGCCGTTGTTAACATAGGCGAGGTGATGCTTGTCGTGGTGGAATTCGAGCGTCTCCGCCGACATGTAGGGCTTGAGCGCGTCATGCGGATAGGGCAGATCGGGCAGCGAAAAGGCCATTGGGAGGCTCCTTGGGAGGTTGGGGACGAAACGGAAGTCCGTTATTCATGACGCCCCATGGGGGCGAAATTTAGCCCCCCGGCGGCGGCGCCGCAACTGCGAAGGGCGCGCAGGGCGGCGCAAGTCTTGAGCGGGATTCGGGCGGAGGGTAATTTACGTGCATCTGACCAACGAGCGGATGATCGTCATTCTCGTTGTCGGCGCCGTCGCCGGATGGCTGATCGGCAAGGCGCTGCGCGGCAATGGTTTCGGGCTCGTCGGCGACGCCGCGATCGGAATCGTCGGGGCGCTGATCGGCGAGTGGCTTCTGCCGCGCTTCAACCTCCACTGGTGGGGCGGCCTCGAGGGCATGATCATCGAGGCGGCGATTGGGGCGGTCGTGCTGCTGGTTGTTCTGCGCTCGGTCGGGGCGAGCGGATGGGGAGGGGCCCGGTAAAACGGAGGAGGATCGATGTTCAAGCACATACTCATTCCAACGGACGGTTCGGACCTGTCGCGCAAGGCGGTGCTCTACGGCGTTCAACTCGCCAAATCGTGCGAAGCGCAGGTGACTGGGCTGTCCGTCGCCGTGCCTTACCGCATGGTGGCCATGGACGCGGTGCTCGTTCCCCTCGACGAAGCGGACTACGAGGAGCGATCGCGCTCTTTCTCCGAAAGGGCGCTCGAGCAGGTGAAGATCGCGGCCGACGCGGCGGGCGTGAAATGCGAGACGGTCCCGGAGGTCCACGACCAGCCCTACCGGGCGATTGTCGACGCGGCGCAGGCGCTGAACTGCGATCTCATTGTCATGGCCTCGCATGGGCGTCGCGGGATCTCGGCCCTGCTGCTTGGCAGCGAGACGGCCAAGGTGCTCACCCACTCGACCGTTCCGGTGCTGGTCTACCGCTGATCCGCCGCGGCTCGAGGCGGCTCGACCCGCTCCACCCGCAACAGCGATCCGTCTTCGACCGCCACCACTCTGACCTTTGCGCCCGCCGGGCAATCGTCGCCTTTCACCCGCCACGAAGAGTCGGCGACACGGATGCGGCCGTGCCCATGAATGATCGCTTCCTCAAGAAGGAAATCCGATCCGATCAACGCGTGCGCCCGGCTCTGGGGCAGCGGGCCGGGACCGGCGTGGAGGGAGCCGTAGACATCGCGGCCAATCATCACCAGCGCGATGACCAGAGCGCCGAACAGAAGCAATTGGGTGGTGAGATCGAGCGGTGCGAAAAAAGCGATCGCGCCGACGATAGCGGCCGCCGCGCCGATGAAAATGAGGAATGCGCCCGGCGCCAGGGTCTCGGCGGCGCAGAGGATCAAGCCGCCGGGGAGCCACAGAAGCGCGGCGAGGTGGGTTGAGAAGAACGAATGGAACAAGGAAGCCCCGCTCAACCATTCCACGGCGAACGCCCGGCGGGCGGCGGATTCGCCTGCGCCGCTCCGGCGGGGGAGGCCGGCGCCGGCGATTGAGGGAGCACGCGCGAGGGCCTGCGCGTGCCCAGCGCCGCCTCGCTCACCGCGGTTTCGCCGAACGCGCTCGCGGCGATCTGGCCGATGCCGCCAAGCGTGCCGGCGAGCGAAGCAAGCTCCATCGGGACGATGAAGACCTTCTGGTTCGGCGCCTGGGCGAGCGCCTGGAGCGCGCGCACGTATTTGTCGGCGACGAGATAGTTGATCGCCGCCGGGTCGCCCTGAGCCGTCGCTTCGCTCACCAGACGGGTCGCGGTCGCCTCCGCCTGAGCCGAGCGCTCGCGCGCTTCCGCGGCGCGAAAGGCCGCTTCGCGCTGCCCTTCCGCCTCCAGCACCAATGCGGCCTTATGCCCTTCGGCGCGAGTGATCTCCGCCTGTCTCTGGCCCTCGGCCTCGAGGATCATCGCGCGCTTCTCGCGTTCGGCCTTCATCTGCCGGGCCATCGAATCGACCAGGTCCTTCGGCGGCTCGATGTCCTTGATCTCGATCCGCGTCGCTTTCACGCCCCAGGTCTCCGAGGCCGCGTCGATCACGCTGAGGAGCCGCGCGTTGATGTCGTCGCGATGCGAGAGGAGCTGGTCGAGGTCCATCGAGCCCATGACGGTTCGGATGTTGGTCATCACCAGGTTCAGAAGCGCGCGCTCGAGATTGGCGACCTCGTAGGAAGCCCGCCTCACGTCGAGCACCTGATAGAAGGCGACCCCGTCAACGGCCACCGTCGCATTGTCCTTCGTGATGATCTCCTGGCGCGGCACGTCGACGACTTGTTCCATCACATTGAGCTTGCGACCGATCGAGTCGATGTAAGGAACGATGAGGCCGAGGCCGGGCGTCAGCGTCTTGTAGTACCGGCCGAAACGCTCGACGGTGTAGTTGAAGCCCTGCGGCACCTGCCGGACGCCCATCAGCACGGTGATCACGATGAACGCGACGACGACGATCGCGAAGACGCTGACCCCCTGGATCATCGATCGAGCTCCGTTGCCTGCG
>DATGHB010000160.1:0-6320 GCA_035308265.1 Roseiarcus sp. | reverse complement strand
GCCTCCAGCGTCTGAAGGTAATAGGGCGAGCTCGTCTTGGCCCAGGGCGCGACCGCGCCCTGACGCAAAGTGAGCCTCGGGTTGGGGACGACCAGCGACGGATCGACGCGCAGCTCCGAGCCCAGGCCTCCGCAGACCGGGCAGGCGCCGTAAGGGTTGTTGAACGAGAACAGCCTCGGCTCGATCTCGGGGATGGTGAAGCCGGAGACGGGACAGGCGAACTTGGACGAGAAGAGGATTCTCTCCCTCTCCCCACTCGTGGGGAGAGGGCCGGGGTGAGGGGCCGGGCGAGCAGGCAAATCGCCACGCCCCTCACCCTCGCTTCGCTCGACCTCTCCCCGCCCGCGGGGAGCGGTAGGAGGATCGGCGAACTCGGCGATCGCCAGGCCGTCGGCAAGCTCGAGCGCGGTCTCGAAGCTCTCGGCGAGTCGCGCCGCCATGTCGGGACGCACGACGATCCGATCGACCACCACCTCGATGTCGTGCTTGAGCTTCTTGTCGAGCGCGGGCGCCTCGGCGATCTCATGGAACTCGCCGTCGACCTTAAGCCGCTGGAATCCGCGCTTCATATAGTCGGCGATTTCCTTGCGGTATTCGCCCTTCCTGCCCCGCACGACCGGCGCGAGCAGATAGAGGCGGGTCCGCTCCGGCAAAGCCAGCACCCGGTCGACCATCTGACTCACCGTCTGGCTCTCGATCGGGAGACCCGTGGCGGGCGAATAGGGAATGCCGACCCGCGCCCATAGCAGGCGCATATAGTCATGGATTTCGGTCACTGTGCCCACCGTCGAGCGCGGATTCTTCGACGTGGTCTTCTGCTCGATGGCGATCGCCGGCGACAGGCCGTCGATCTGGTCGACGTCCGGCTTCTGCATCATTTCGAGGAACTGGCGCGCATAGGCCGAGAGGGACTCGACATAGCGGCGCTGCCCCTCGGCATAGATCGTGTCGAAGGCGAGCGAGGACTTGCCCGAGCCGGAGAGGCCGGTGAACACCACCAGCTGGTCGCGCGGAATGGTGAGATCGACGTTCTTGAGGTTGTGCTCGCGCGCGCCGCGGACCACGATCGTCCGCCCGCCGAACAGGGCGTCGACGGCTTCGGCGGTCTTGGGCGCGCGAATGGGGCGCGCCTGCGAATTGGGTCGGGCCATGGCGGCTCCTGGCAGCGGCCTTATTCCTTAATGGGGAGGCCGCGCGCACGCGAATCACGCTTGCGCGCGTCTCGCGCCGATGTTAGAACAAATGTAGAACAAGGGCAAAAGCGCTTCTCAAACGCGCCGGGGCCCGCGAAGGTTAATGTAGTCGCCGCGGCCTCGCTTCCCAAGCGTCCGGCGCGGCCAAGTGTGGACAAGTACCGCCGGCGGACGATTGGGCGCGCGGACGTCCGCCCCCTTCGGCTAAGGATTAGCGCGTGAAGACCGTGCGCCCTTCAATGGGCGGCGGCGAGGAGAGCGACATGGCGGGCAGCGTCAACAAGGTCATTCTGGTTGGCAATCTGGGCAAGGACCCCGAGGTCCGGCGGCTCAATTCGGGCGATCAGGTGGTGAGCTTCTCGGTCGCCACGTCCGAGACCTGGCGCGACAAGAATTCGGGCGAGCGCAAGGAGCGCACCGAGTGGCACAATGTGGTGATCTTCAACGAGAACCTCGGCAAGGTCGCCGAGCAATATTGCAAGAAGGGGACGAAAGTTTACGTCGAGGGCCAGCTCCAGACCCGCAAATGGCAGGACCAGAGCGGCAATGACCGCTACACGACCGAGGTCGTGCTGCAGCGCTTCCGCGGCGAACTGCAACTGCTCGATTCGCGCGGCGGTGGGGCCGAGCGAGACAGCTTCCCCGAGGAAGGCGGGCGCGCGTCCAACCTCAACCGCGCGGGGAGCGGCGACCGCCGCCCGGCCCTCTCGGGCGGCGGCGGGAGCGGCGGTGGCGGCGACAGGGACGACGACATCCCGTTCTAGCCCCCTTTTCCTCGCGGGAGAGGACCGGGGCGCAAAGCCCGCCTGCTCCACGGCCGACAGGCCATTGGGCGCCGCCCGAGCGGATAGCCGGAAAGCGGACAACGGCTTTCGGCGGAAAATCCTGCTTAGAACGCGTAGCGCACGCCCAGGCCGGCGTGGAGCGTGGGGCCGATCTCGCCGCCGAGCGTGCCGAGCAGGAATGCGTCCACCACCAGATTTTTCGAGAACCGATAGCCAAGCCGGCCGCCGAACTCCGTCCAGGCGGAGTTGAGCAGCGGGTACGGGGCGACCGAGCCGAAGGAGGCGACATTGACTTGCGACCCGAACTCATTGTCGAAGCCATACGCGATAGCAGCGTTGACGTTCGCCTCGAGATTGCCAAACAGGAGGCGGGTGTACGTGGCGCCAAAGCGCACGACATCCTGCCGGTCGACGCCGGTGCTCACGGTGGCGGGGAACGGATTGAGAGGGCTCGCGGCTTCGGTGTAGCCGCCCGATTGCTGCCAGCCGCGGACCAGATCGGCGAACACCGCCACCTCGTCGATCGGCGTGACCCGATCGACCCAGCCGACGCGCCCGAAGACCGAGACCGACCGGTCGACCGCCGAGCCAACCCCCTGCGCCGGCATGAGGCCGTTGCTATAGTAGCGGGTGTAGGTCGCGTCGATATAGGGCGCAAGCGCCGCGCCGACTTCGAAGAATGGACGGCTCTTGCCCCAGTTCGGCGGGTCGTAGCGAAGCGAGGCGGCGACGATAGGGGCGGCCCTCACATTGGCGCCATCCTGGTAGTATTGCTCGAAAGCGGCCCCGGCGAGCAGGGTCACGCTGTCATTCAAGGCCCATCGGCCGTGGGAGCCGAGCGAAAAGGAGCCGATCGAAGCAAAGCCGCCGCCGCAATCGCAGCCGCTCACCTGCTCGTTGGCGCCGAGAAGCAGCGAGCCAAGGAGCCGGGTGGTGATCAGTTGATTGAGCTGCGCCTGGGCGAGACTGGTGACCGAGTTCTGGATGTCGTTCGCGGTCGGCGCCGGGCTCGAGGCCAGATACCAATCCTGGTTCGAGCCGCGGCCGAGGGTATATTCCAGTCCCCCGGCGAGGATCGGCGCATTGTCGGCGAGATAGAACGCGCCCGGCGCCGTCGTCCCGCCCTTGGCCACGACGACGACGGGAATGCCGGCGCCGGTCGTGGCCGATCCTGTCCCGCTCGTGTTTTTGATCGTCAGCGCCGTGAGCCCGGTCGCCGAGCCGCCGTTGATCACGAGCTGGTCGGTCGATCCGGCGTTCGGCCCGCCGAGCGCGGTGTTCAGCGCAATGTTCGCGCCCGTGCCAAAATAGGAGCCGACGGTCAGGGTCTTGAAGCCGCCGGAGGGCGAAAAGACGATCGCGCTGTTGGCGAGGCTGAGGCTCGTCGCGGTCGACGAACCGCTCATCGTCCAATTCGAGCCATTGGCAAGCGACACGTTGGTGATCGAGGCCGGGTCGGTCTGAATGGCGCCGGTCAGCGTCGACGCATTGGCGTTGAAAGCCACCGTGCTGCCAAGGGTCGCGTTGAGGAGATTGCCGGCCCCGGCGTTGGCGACCGTGTGGTTGAAATTGACGGTCGCAGTCGACGGGTCGGCGAAGATCAGATCGCCCGCCAAACTCGTGATGTTGAAATTGTCGAAGGTCGCGACGGCGCCGACGGCGTCGGTGAGCGCGATCGCATTGCCCGCGGCGGAGACGGTCCCGCCGCCCGTGGCCAGGATCGACGGCGAAGTCCCGCTCAACGCGAAAGCCCTGGACGAAGCCTGCGACGTCGTGACGTTCAGCGCGCCCGAAGCCGTCACGGAGCCAGACAAAGCCTCGACGCCCACGGATCGGGGGCCGGAAACGGCGATTGAGGTTGAGCCTTGCGCCGAGATGGCGCCCCCCGCCGCCGCGAACAATCCCGCGTCGCCTGCGCCGTTGAGCGCGATGGTCGTTGGACCCCTGAGCGTCGCGGCGCTTCCCGAGTCGTTGACCTCAACGCCCCCGCCCGTACCGCCGTTGACCACGACGCCGAGCGTGTCGGCCGTCGAAATTGCGCCGCCCTGAGTGGCGTAGAGCGCGAAAGCGCCGCCGTTGATGGTGAAGGCGCTCGGGCCATTCAAGGCGATCGTCGAGCCGGGGCCTTGCGCCCACGCGCCATAGGAGAACGGCGCCGTCCCCGTGGTCACGCCCAGAGGCCCCGACACCGTGATGGCGCCGCCGTGACCGGTCGCCATCGCGTCGCTGGCGTAAAGTCCGACCGCGCCCTGGCCAGCGGTCGTGATCGTCGCGCCGGCGAGATTGATTTGCGACCCGGCGCCATCGGCGTTGACACCGAAGGCGCTCAGTCCCGTTGACAACGAGTTCGTTCCCAGGGTCGAGATCGTGGTCTGGCCGGTCGCATTGATAACGCCGCCGCTGAGCGCGTGAAGTCCGATCGACCCATCGCCAGCAGTGCTCAAGCCAACCGCGCCGTTGAGCGTGACGGTCGAGCCCGCGCCGCTGGCCGCGACCGCTGGCGAATCGGCGCCTGCCGTCGTCACCGATCCGCCGTTCAGCGTCGCGGCCGCACCGCCATCGGCCTGCAGGCCCGCCGCCGAGGCGCCGTGGGTTGCGATCGAAGCGCCGCCAATGGTTATCGCCGACGCCGGCCCTCCTTCCGGGCCCGCGCCCGAGGCATAGACCCCGATCGCGCCATTGCCCAACGTCGTTATGCCCGGCGCGGCCGGAGCGTCGATCGACCCGCCATCGCTGGCGTAGAGGCCGTGGGCGCCGGTTCCCGTCGTCGTCACCGTCGTCGCCCCGGCGAGGTTGATCTCCGAGCCCGCGCCATCGGCGTTGACCCCATAGGCGGCAAGGCCCGTGGTTTCCGAAACGCCGCCCGTGGTCGATACCGCCACCGGTCCGGTGGCGTCGATCACGCCGCGCCCGACGGCATGGAGCCCGATCGAGCCGTCGCCGGCCGTGGCGACGGCGTTGACGCCGCCCAGCATGGCGCTGCCCCGCGCCTCGACCAGGATCCCGTCGCTCTCGACGCCTTTGGTTACAATTGTGTCTCCGGCCAGACTGCCGGTCGCTCCCACGCCTTCGATCAAAACCCCGGCCGCCTCGTCGCCGGCCACATCGGCGCCGCCATTGGTCGTTATCGTCGTCGCCGTCGCCGAAATCGATCCGAAAAGGGTGGCCATCCCGTCCGATCCGGCGCCGTTCGTCGTCACGCTGCCGCCGACGAGGACGACCGAGCCGCCAGACTCGCTTACCGCGCCGAGGGCGCCCGATCCGTTGGTGACGATCGCGGTTCCATCGGTCGAAATCTTCGAGCCCGAGCCGGTTGCAAACAGGGCCGCGTCGTCAGCCGCCCCCGCGCCGAGCGTCACGGAGCCGCCGCTCAGGGTCACCAACCCGCCGCTGTCGGCGCGAACGCCGATCGAGCTTGCGCCATTCACGGTGATGTTCACTCCAGCCGGGGTCTCGATCGTCCCCCCGCCGCTGGCGTAGAGCCCGAAGGAGCCGCTTCCCGAGGTGGTGACGGTCACGGGCACGGCCAAATCGATCAGCGAGCTCCCGGTCCCGCCCACGCCTTCGCTCCAGATCGCATAGCTGCCGGCGGCGGGATTGGCATTGACAGTGATGAACGTTGCTTCGGGGTCAGCGGTGATGACGCCGCCGCCCTGAGCGAAGAGGCCGACGATGGGGCCGGGCGGCGCCGCCACGGTCGGATCGTATGTTCCGGAAGCCAAGCAGTCGTCCCCGGCAAGGGCGAACACATGATCTCCCGCAACGTTCATCGGGCAGCCGGCGCGCGCCCCGGAGGCCGCGCCAAGCGCCAGAAGCGCAATCGCCGTCGTCGGGAACAGCCTTCCGCGGCGAGCGCCGGTCATCCATCAACGCCTGGAGAATGCGCCTGGCCGAGCCGAGCCCGCGCGAATCGCCGCTCGCCGCGAACGCCCGCGCAATCGCTTCGCCGCGGCGACCGGCGGCGCCTCGGCGTTGGGGTTCGCCCCCTCCTCGAAAGGCCCATGAGCGGCCCAAACCTTGTTCGACGAAATCAGCCCGAGAAAATCGAACCGATTGTGCGGCAGACGCGGTTTAACCGCAAGCGTTCTTGTTGGCCTTACGAGGCTAAATGCGCCCGATGAAATCGGGCCGCTCAGAGGCCGGGACATCGAGGCGCGCGCGTATGAAGCCCGCGCGGCTCGTCAATTCCGCCTTAGGAAGCGCCGGGCTCACTGCTGCTTTTGCTGTTCCGTCCGGCTCTTCGAGGCGTGGTAGCCAGCCGCGCCGGCGTCCGCCTCGCACATGTAGGCGCCCTGCTTGGTCGTGCCGTACCACCGCGAGCCGGCGTAATGATAGGTGTGCG
>DATGHB010000159.1:0-21469 GCA_035308265.1 Roseiarcus sp. | reverse complement strand
CGAACAGCCGCGCCGCCACGCCCATGACGTCGAGGAGGCTCAGGCGCTTTTTCTCTTCGGCCGCTTCCGCGTGGCTTGCGCGGGGCAGGGGAAGGCCCGCCAGGTTGGCGAGCCGCTCGACGGCCTCCGGGAAGCTCACCCCCTCGGTCTCCATCAGGAAGTCGAAAATGCTCCCATGCTTCCCCGACGAGAAGTCGTGATAAAACCGCTTCTGGTCGTTGACGTAGAACGACGGCGTCTTCTCCGAGGTGAAGGGCGACAAGCCCCGCCATTCCCGCCCCTGCTTGCGCAGCTTGACCCTCTTCCCAACGATCTCCGACGCCGGCAGCCGGGCCATGATCTCGTCGAGAAATTCGGGGGGGAATCTCATGGAGAGGGAGATTGGCTCTAGGCGCTGATTTGGCAAGCGCATGGGCGCGTTGTCCCCGGCTTTCACACCCGGCGGGCGCGACTTGTCGACTCCCATAGCGAGGCTGACCATCTCAGCATCGGGCCGGGGCGCTCCGCCTATTGCGGCCCAAAAACCCGCGTGCTAACAATTTCCACGTTGTTCTAGGTCAACTTTTTTGGAGCTGGAGGAAACTATGTCGCTATTGGCGAAAGGAATAGTCGCGGGCGCGGCCATATCTGCAGGGTGTTTGGTTTTCCTGATTTCCGCATCGGCGGCGGACATTGTTAACAAACAGCTCGCCGCTTGCCTGGCCGAGAAGAAGCCGATGGGCGAAGTCAATTCGTGCGGCAAGAAGTGGAAGATAGGATCGAGTTCGGCGCGGCTGGCGGCGGACGGAAACGTGAGCGTCGAAGTCAGCGGACTCGTCCTCGACGATGTTTCGGTCGGGGACGCGAATGGAAGCCCCGATGGGGTCGACGCCATTGCGGTCGCGGTGCTGTGCGACGGCAAGGTGGCCGCGCAGGCCGATCCCGTGCCGCTCAGCAAGCAGGGCGATGCAAAGTTCGCCGGCAAGCTCGCTTTGCCTGAGAACTGCGGATCGCCGGCGCTCGTCGTTCGTGAGAGATATCAAGGCAAGATCGGCGGCTGGCTCGCCGGCGCCAGTCAATAAGGGCAGTCGGCCGGCGCGAAAGCGCTTGGGCCGCGCCTATCTCTTGATCGGCGCGGCCTCCTCGATCAGCTTCGCAGCCTTGAGATCCTTCCACAAGCTCGCCGGAATCGCGGCCGACGCGTCGGCGACGTTCGCCTTCACCTCCTCGGGCTTCACCGCGCCGAGCACGACGGAGACGACGGCGGGATGGGCGAATGCGAACTGGATCGCCGCCTGGCGCAGCGAGACCTTGTGCTTGCGGCAAATCTCCTCGATCGCCTTGACCTTCTTCACCACCGCCTCTGGGGCGTTCGCGTAGTCGAATTTGGCGCCCGCGCCCGACCCCGTCGCCAGAATGCCCGAATTGAACACTCCGGCGAGCATCACGCCGATGTGCTTCTCGAGCGCGAGCGGCAGGAATTCCTTAAGGCCCGTCTGGTCGATCAGCGTGTAGCGCCCGGCCATCATCGCGACGTCGAAATCGCCGGCTCTGGCGAACTTGACGCAGGTGTCGGCCTCGTTGATGCCGAAGCCGATCGCCTTGATGACCCTGTCGTTGCGCAGCTTGTCGAGCGCCTTGTAGGCGCCGTCCATCGCTTGCCTGAAGCGGGCTGGGGCCTCGTCCTTGCCATGGGTCCAGACGTCGCAATCGTGAATAAGCACGATGTCGAGCCGGTCGAGGCCCAAGCGCAGGAGCGAGTGCTCGATCGAGCGCATCGCTCCGTCATAGGAATAATCGAAACGCGGCGCGTGCGGATGGCCGCCGGCGAAGCCGGGCGAGACTACGTCGCTTCGCGGCTTGGGCGGCTTGGTGAACGGGTCCATGATCCGGCCGATCTTGGTCGAGACCAGGATCTCGTCGCGCTTGGCGCGCCTCAAGCCCGCCCCCATCCGGGCTTCGGCGAGCCCGTTGCCGTAATGAGGCGAGGAATCGAACACCCGCACGCCGCTTGCGAGCGCCTGCTCGACCGTCGCGATCTCCGTCTTCTCGTCGAGCAGCTCGTAGAAGTCGCCCATCGGGCCGGTGCCCAAGCCCACCACGGTGAACGTGAGCCCCTCCCCGTTGCGGGCCTTGATGCGTCGCGTTTCCATCTCGCCTCCAACAGCGCGTCATTGCGCCGGCTGACCATGATGGAGCCGGCGGGGTGTTTCATGGGCGGGAGCGTAACGCAAGGCGCGGGAACGTCCAAGGCGCCCGCCACTCCGCCAACGCAAGGCACAAGATGAGCCGCGACCTCGCCGGTTCAGTCGATCTGCAACTCATAGGCGGCCGGGGCGTGACGGGGAAGGCGCCGAGGCGCGACGAAGACGGCGTCGCCTCGAAGCGTCATCCCCGCCGCCCATGGGTTCCGGGCGAGCCACACCCGCGCCGCGCGGGCGATCCGCCGCCGCTTGGTCCCGCTGATCGCGAAGGCTGCCGCCTCGAGATCGGCGCGCGCCTTGACCTCGACGAAGGCGATCACGCCGCCCCGGCGGGCGACCAGATCGATCTCGCCGCCGGAGACGGCGAACCGCTGGGCGAGGATCGAATAGCCCTTGAGGCGCAGGAGCCATGCCGCCGCCTGCTCGGCCTTGAGGCCATAGAGATGCGCGCCACGCCGGCGCGCGGCCCGCTCCTCCCCGCCCCTCACCGCCGCGCGCCCGCGAGCTTGAGCGCCCGCGCGTAGATATGCCGTCTCGGCAGCCCGTGCCTCGCCGCCACCGCCGCCGCCGCGTCCCTCACCGACAGGCTCGTGAGCTCCCCCGCGATCTCGCGGTCGAGCGCGGCCTCGGACACGACCGGGCGCGCCTCCCCGGGCCCAACGACGATGACGATCTCGCCCCTGGGCGTTTCGCCCGCGGAATATTCAGCGGCAAGCTCGTCGAGCGCGCCGCGCCTCACCTCCTCGTGCAGCTTGGTCAGTTCGCGCGCCACCGCCGCCGCCCGGGGGCCAAGCTCGAGCGCGAGGTCGGCAAGCGTCTCGGCGACTCGCCCCGGCGCCTCGTAGAAAACGAGCGTGCCGGGGACGGCGGCGAGCGCGTTGATGCGCTCCCGCCGCGCCGACCGCCGGGCCGGCAGGAATCCCTCGAAAGTGAAGCGGTCGGTGGGCAGGCCGGCGACGCAAAGGGCCGCCAGCGCCGCCGAAGGCCCCGGCGCTGCCGTGACGGCGAAGCCCTGCGCGATCGCCTCCGCGACCAGCTTATAGCCGGGATCGGAAATAAGCGGCGTCCCGGCGTCGGAGATCAGCGCCAGCGCTTGGCCCTCGGCGATGCGCTTGAGCGCCCGCGGGCGAGCCTCGGCGGCGTTGTGCTCGTGGTAGGGAGAGACCGGCCTCCCAATGCCGTAACGCGCGAGCAGCGCGCGCGAAACGCGGGTGTCCTCGGCCAGAATCTCATCGGCCCCGGCCAGGATCGCCAGAGCCCTAAGCGTCACGTCCATGAGGTTGCCGATCGGCGTCGCCACGACATAGAGTCCCGGATCAAGCGTCGCCGCCGGCACGGCCGCCCCGCCGATCGCGAAACCTCGGGGGCCGGCGGGCCTGACGCGGTCGGTGCGGGGAGCTTTCGCCGCGGTCATTTTCGCCTGTATGCGCCGGTCGTCTGGTTTACTCGATTGATCGACGACATAGCCAAGCGCGGCTGAAAATGCCACAATTTCCGTCGACAGCCGGCGAATGAGGCGCGGACGGGGGATCATGGGGCAAATCTCGCCGCCGCCTGCCGGCGCCTATGCGGTTGTTGAGGCAAGAGGCAGGTATGACGATTGCCGCTGAGAGGCCGGAAGCAAGGCGCGGCTTGACGAGGCGGGCCGCGATCGGCGGCGGATTGGCCTTGACCCTCGCAGGCTGCAACTCCGTCGGCGTCGAGCTTCCGAGCGACATGGGCAAGCCGGGCCCGGCGGTTCCGCCCGCGGCCGGCCCGCTGGTCGGCCAGACGATGGGTTCCGGCCCGGTTCGGGTCGGAATGATCCTGCCGCTGACCCAGAATGGCGGCGCCTCGAGCCCGATCGGGGTCTCGATGCGCAATGCGGCGCAGCTGGCGATGGACGGCTTTGGCGCTCCCTACGTCACGCTGATGATCGAGGACGACCATTCGAGCGCCGACGCCGCGGCGCAGGCAGCTCAAGCCGAGCTTGGCGCGGGGGCGCAACTCATCCTGGGGCCGGTGTTCGCCAATAGCGTGCGCTCGGCGGCGGCCGCCGCGAAGTCGGCGGGGCGGCCGATGATCGCCTTCTCGACCGACGTCACGGTCGCGGCGCCGGGCGTCTATCTGTTGTCGTTCCTCATTCAGGGCTACGTCGACAGGATCCTTCAATACGCGGCCTCGAGCGGCAAGAAGTCCTTCGCGATCATGGCCCCGCAGAACGACTACGGCCAAGTCGCCGCCGAGCGGTTCCAGGACATGGCCGGAAACTTCAATACGCAGGTGGTGGTGACTGCGCGCTACGCGGCGGGCCAGATGGCGAGCGCAGCGCAGCAGGTGGCGGCGGTTCAGACTCAGATCGACGCCCTGTTCATTCCCGAGCAAGCCGACGCCATGCCGGCGGTCGCCGGCGCCCTGTCGTCGGCCGGCGTCAAGACCAAGCTCCTGGGAACCGGCGTGTGGAACGATGCGCGGGTCCTCAAACTGCCGCAGATGCAGGGCGCTTGGTTCTCGGCGCCGGACAATTCCGGCTTCGACGCCTTCGCGCAGCGCTACACGGCCAAGTTCAACAGCGACCCGGCGCGCCTCGCCACGCTCGCCTATGACGCGGTGACGCTGGCCGCCGCGCTCGCCCGCAACGGAGCGGCGGATCCGTTCAGCCAGGCGGCGCTGACCAGCCCGTCCGGCTTCAACGGCGCCGACGGGGTGTTCCGCTTCCGCGCCGACGGAACCAACGAGCGGGGGCTGGCGGTGATGGAAATCGATAACGGCGCCGCCAGGGTGGTGAACCCGGCGCCGCGCAGCTTCGTCGCGGGGTAAGGTTCTCGATCGGTCTCCCCGAGGGCGTTTGCAGTTGGGGCTGCGGTGAGGATTTGTCGACCGCGCCGATGGGATATTCCCCCGCGCGGGGAACTCTCGTCTCAGATGGACCGCATGCCTTGCGCCGCAAGCGGGGCGATGAGTTTTGCGATCTCGCCGCGGCAGGAGCCGCAGTTGGTCCCCGCCTTCAACCGCACTCCGACAGCCGTGACGGTTCCGAAACCCTGTGCCGCGGCCTCGATGATCTCGTTCCGGCCGACCTCGAAGCAGGCGCAGATGGTCGGGCCGCGATCGCCCTTACCCGCGTCTGGTCGTCCGGCGAGAAGGCCCAAGCGATCCTGGGACGCGATGCGCTCGCCCAGACGTCCGGCAAGCCAAGAACGGGCGACGACCGCCGGCTCGCGCGCGGCGAACAGCGCGCCGGCCAAAGTCTCGCGCTCGAACGCAACGAAGCGGCGCTTGCCGGCCGCAACGTCGTGATAGGCGACGATCTCCGCGTCGTCGCCGAGCCCAAGCGCTTCCTCCGCGAAGCGCGCCCAGTCAGAAGGCTCGCGGAGGCCTGCAAGTTCCGCACGCCAGCCGCCACGAGTCGGCGCAAGGGCGAAATAATCGGCGCCCCGGGTTTCGACCCGCGCGCGCGTTACGGCGAAGGCGTGCCAGGCCGCCTTGTATGGCCGGGCCGCGACCGGCGTGATCTTCAGCTCCGGCTGGCCGGAGACGGGGTCCACCGCGGAGCCGACCAAAGCGTCGATGGTCGCTCGCGAAGCGAATTGGTCCGTCCAGTGCATCGGCGCAAATAGCGAACCGCGCCGCTGCCCCCCGGTGACGACGACGCGCAGCGCCGCGCGGCCATGGGCGCTTTCGAGTTCGGCGAGATCCGCAGGCCCGACCCCGATCGCCTTGGCGTCATCAGGATGGATCTCAACGAAGGGTTCGCGAATATGGGCCATGAGCCGAGGCGTTTTTGAAGTGCGGGTCATGGTATGCCACTGGTCGCGGACGCGGCCGGTGTTCAAGAGGAAGGGGTAGGCGTCGCTCGCGCGGCGCGCCGGCCCGCGGAAGGTCGTGGCGACCAAGCGCGCCTTGCCGTCCGCGTGATGGAAACGCCCGTCCCCGAAAAACCGCGTCTCGCGCGGCGCCTCGCCCGCCCGGCGAGGCCACTGGAACGGCGCGAGCGCATCGTAATCCTCCTCCGAGACGTCGGCGAGCGCGCCGAGGTCGAGGCCGCGCCGGCCGGCGTTCTGCGTCGCGGTGAGGCGGGCGTATTCGGCGAGAATCTCGGCGGGCGAGCGGTAGGCGAAGGCGTCGCGGTATCCCATCCCTTTGGCGACTTCGGCGATCTGTCGCCAATCCGGCAGCGCCTCGCCGGGGACCGGCAGAAAGCGACGCTGGCGCGACATGCGCCGCTCGGAATTTGTGACCGTCCCGTCCTTCTCGCCCCAGGCGGCGCTCGGCAGCAGCACATGGGCGAGCGCGGTCGTGTCGGTTGCGCGGCAGACATCGGAGACGACGACGAACGGGCAATTGCGGATCGCCTCGCGCACCCGGTCAGCCTCCGGCATGGTGTCCGCCGGGTTCGTCCCCATGATCCAAAGCGCCTTCACCTGTCCGCCCTCGACGGCGCGAAAGAGGTCGACCGCCTTCAAGCCAGGCTTCGAGGCGATGGCGGGCGAAGCCCAGAAATTTTGAACGAGGCGGCGGTGCTCCGGATTGTCGATCTCCAGGTGGGCGGCGAGCGTATTGGCGAGCCCGCCGACCTCGCGCCCGCCCATCGCGTTCGGCTGTCCGGTGACCGAGAATGGCCCCATGCCGGGCCGGCCGATGCGCCCGGTCGCAAGGTGGCAGTTGATGATGGCGTTGACCTTGTCGGTCCCCGCCGAAGATTGATTGACGCCCTGGCTAAAGACCGTGACGACGCGCTCGGTCCGCGCGAAAAGGTCGTAGAAGGCGTTCAGCGCTTCGGGCGAAAGTTCCGTCGTTCTCGCGGCGAGGGCGAGATCGAATGTCATCGCCTCCTTGAGCGCCGCCTCGAAGCCGACCGTATGCGCCTCGACGAAACACCGGTCGACGCGCCCGGTCCCGGCGAGATGCGCGAGCAGGCCGCAGAACAGCGCGACGTCGGCGCCTGGCGCGACGTCGAGATGGAGATCCGCGGCCTCGGTCGTCGCGGTCGCGCGCGGATCGATCACGACGATCCTGGTCCCGCGTTTCTCGCGCGCTCCGATCAACCGCTCGAACAGCACCGGATGGCACCAGGCGAGATTTGACCCGACCAGCGCGACGAGGTCGGCTTCCTCCAGGTCCTCGTATACGCCCGGCACCGTGTCGGACCCGAAGGCGCGGCGATGGCCGGCGACCGGCGAGGCCATGCACAGGCGCGAATTGGTGTCGATATTGGCTGAACCGATGAAGCCCTTCATCAGCTTGTTGGCGACGTAATAGTCCTCGATGAGCAACTGGCCCGAGACATAGAAGGCGACGCTGTCGGGGCCGTGAGCGGCGATCGTTTCCTTGAAGCGCCGGGCCACGAGGTCCAGCGCCTCGTTCCAGCCGCTCGCGACGCCGCCGACGATCGGCCTCAGCAGCCGGCCGTTGAGCGAAAGCGTCTCGCCGAGCGCCGAGCCCTTGGAACAGAGCCGGCCGAAATTGGCTGGATGCTCAGGGTCGCCCTTGATCTCGGCGCTCCCGTCAGCGCGGGCGCGCGCGAGCACGCCGCAGCCGACCCCGCAATAGGCGCAGGTGGTGCGCGTCCAGCCCTTGTCCGTCATGACGCCCTTTGAAGCGTCCGGCGTCCGGCGAGCTGCGAGATGTCGACAAGGATGCGGCCGCCCTCGACCCTTAGGGGAAAGGTCCGCGCGCGGCCCTCGTCCGCGCCCTCAGCCTCGCCGGTCGCGAGACTCACGACCCAACCGTGCAGCGGACAGGCGACGCTCGTCCCATGTACGATGCCCTGGCTCAACGGCCCGCCTCGGTGAGGGCAGCGGTCCTCGAGCGCGAAAGCCCGGTCGTCGGCGGTGCGGAACACCGCAAGACACGCCTGGCTTAGACGCACTACCCGCGCCCCGCGGCGCGGAATTAAGTCGAGCGCGCCGATGTCGATCCAGGCGGCGGTGGTCGCTTGCGTCATGGCTAGGCGACGGCGAGGTCGGCGAGCGGGGCGAATTCATGCGCGTCCTTGCCGGCGACGCGCTCGGCCCACGGATCTTTTTGGGCGAACTGCTGCGAGAAGACGAACCGGTCGGCGAGCGCGCGCCGCTTCGCGACGTCGTCGACCACCTGCGCCTTGATCTCCTTGACGCCGACCCGTTTGGCCCATTTGTAGATGCGCTCGAGATAACGGCCCTGTTGGCGATAGAGCTCAATCAGGGCGGCGATGATGGCGATTGTCTCCGCCTCCGTGTCGGCGTGACAGAGCGCCTCCGCGCCCTTGATGTCGAGCCCGGCCGCGCCGGCGAACACGATGTCGTAGCCGCTGTCGACGCAGACCACGCCGACGTCCTTGCAGGTTGCCTCGGCGCAATTGCGCGGGCAACCGGAGACGGCGAGCTTCACCTTCGCCGGCGTCCACGAGCCCCAGAGGAATTTTTCTAATCTGATCCCGAGCCCGGTCGAATCCTGCGTACCGAAACGGCACCATTCGGAGCCTACACAGGTCTTCACTGTGCGCAGCGCCTTGCCGTAGGCTGCGCCGGAGATAAGACCCGCGGCGTTGAGCTCGGCCCACACCTCGGGAAGCTGCTCCTTGCGGACGCCGAGGAGGTCGATCCGCTGGCCGCCGGTGACCTTCACCATCGGAATGGCGAATTTGTCGACCACATCGGCGATGGCGCGCAGTTCCGCGGCGTTGGTCACGCCGCCCCACATGCGGGGCACGACCGAATAGGTGCCGTCCTTCTGGATATTGGCGTGGACCCGTTCGTTGATGAAGCGCGACTGGCCGTCGTCCTCATATTCGCCGGGCCAGGCGGCCAGGAGGTAATAGTTGAGCGCCGGGCGGCACTTGGCGCATCCGCACGAGGTTTTCCATTCCAGCGCCTGCATGACGGCGGGAATGGATTTGAGCCGCTTGGCGACGATCAGGCGGCGTATGTCGTCGTGGCTGAGATCGGTGCAGCCGCAGACCGGCTGGACGGCGGCGGGCTTGTAGGCGTCGCCGATGGTCAGCCTGATCACCTGCTCGACGAGTCCGCTGCACGAGCCGCAACTCGCCGAGGCCTTGGTGTGGGCGCGCACAGACTCGAGGCTCGTCGAGCCCGCCACGATCGCCTCGACGATCCTCCCTTTGCGCACGCCGTTGCAGCCGCAGATTTCCGCATCGTCCGGCAGCGCCGCCGCCGCAGGGTCGTGGGAAGCGCATCCTTGCGCTCCCGGTCCGAACATCATCGTCTCGCGAACGCCGGATATGTCAGCGCCGCGCTTCAGGAGGTCGAACAGCCAAGCCCCGTGCGACACGTCGCCGTAGAGCACAAGGCCGGTCAAGTGATCGCCCTTCACGACCAGGCGTCGATAGACGCCGCGCGCTGCGTCGCGCAGCACGATCTCATCGCGATCCTCGCCGTCAGCGAAGTCGCCGGCCGAGAAGAGGTCGATCCCGGTAACCTTAAGTTTCGTCGCGGTCGCGCTCGGATTGAAAACCGCCTTCGCGTCGCCGGCGAGCTGGGCGGCGACGACGCCCGCCATGTCGTAGAGCGGCGCGACCAGACCGAAGCACTGGCCATGCGCCTCCGCGCATTCGCCGAGCGCGAAAATGTCCGGATCGCTGGTGCGCATATCCGGACCGACGACAATGCCGCGGTTGACGGCAAGGCCCGCGTCGCGAGCGAGCGCCGCGCTCGGCCGGATGCCGACCGCCATGACGACGAGATCGGCCGGAAGCACGGTCCCGTCGTCGAGCCGCACCCCGCGAACCCGCGAGGGGCCGGGGATCGGATCTGTGCCGAGGATCTCCTGGGTGTTGGCGTTGGCGTAGACCTTGACCCCGCGCGCCTCGATCGCCTCCCTGAGCAGGAAGCTGGACGGCGGATCAAGCTGGCGCTCCATCAGGGTCGGCATGAGGTGGACGACGCTGACCTCCATGCCGCGCTCCTTGAGGCCGGTCGCGGCTTCGAGCCCGAGCAGCCCGCCGCCGATCACCACCGCCCGCCCGCGCGACTGGGCGGCAAGCAGCATCGCGTTGACGTCGTCGAGGTCACGGTAGCTGAGCACGCCCGCGAGCGTCGAGCCCGGAACCGGAATGACGATCGGCGTCGAGCCGGTAGCGATGATCAGCTTGTCGTAAGGCGCGACGACACCATGCTCGGAGGTCGCCGTCTTCGCCTGGCGGTCGATGGCGACCACGCGGTGGCCCTTATAGAGGGTCACGCCGTGGTCGATGTACCAGCCGTCGCCATGGATGATGATTTCAGCGAAGGTCCGCTCGCCCGACAGGACCGGCGAGAGCATGACACGGTCATAGTTGACGCGCGGCTCGGCGTTGAAAATCGTGACCGCGAAGGATTCGGGCGCGGCTTCGAACAGCCTTTCCAGCGCCCGGCCCGGCGCCATGCCGTTGCCGATGACAACGAGGCGCTCACGCGGCGCGGGAGACGCCGCGGCCCCGACGACTTCCTTTTGAACGTGACGCATGGATTGGAATCCGTGCAGCTGCGGACGATTAGAGGCGCGGCGCGGGTCCCGCTCGCCCGCGGCTTAACGCCGCAATCCGGCCCACGCTGGGGCCGCGAAGCGACATCGGCAGAGGTAGATGAGCAAGTTGCGTGCCAGCATCGAACGGTTGCGAAATCAGCGCCTTGGCGCCGAACGCCATTTCGCAGGCGCCCAAACCAAGGACGCCCGGCGCCGATCTCTTGTGCAGTGCAGCCGAACCTTCTCCGGTATTCAAGCCAATTGAGGCCTCGTGGGGGGATGCTCCGGCTTGGCGGACGGCCCCGGCGCGATCGCGAAGCCTAAAGCATGCTCGGCAGCACCCGGTCGGGCGGGCGATGGCCGTCGGCGAAGGTCCGGATGTTGATGATCACCTTCTCGCCCATGTCCGCGCGCCCCTCGTGAGTGGCCGAGCCCATGTGCGGGAGCAGCGTCACCTTGCCCACCTTGGCGAGCGCGATCAGCTTCTCGTTGACGGCGGGCGCGTGCTCGAACACGTCGAGCCCGGCGTTGGCGAGCTCGCCCCCTTCGAGCATCCGGATCAAGGCGTTCTCGTCGACGATTTCGCCGCGCGCGGTATTGATGAGAATGGCGTCGGGACGCAGGTGCTTCAGCCGGCGAGCCGACAGAAGGTGGAAGGTGCCAGGGGTATGCGGGCAGTTGATCGAGACGAAATCCATCCGCGCCAGCATCTGGTCGAGCGAATCCCAATAGGTCGCCTCGAGCGCTTCCTCGAGTTGCGCAGCAACCCGGCGGCGATTGTGGTAGTGGATCGACATGCCGAAGGCGCGCGCGCGGCGCGCCAACGCCTGGCCGATCCGCCCCATGCCGATAATGCCGAGACGCTTGCCGGTGATGCGGCGCCCCAGCATCCAGGTCGGCGACCAGCCGGTCCATCGGCCTTCGGGAATGACGCGCGAGCCCTCGACCAGCCGCCGCGCCGTCGACAGGATCAAGGCCATCGTCATGTCCGCGGTGTCCTCGGTCAAGACGCCCGGCGTGTTGGTGACCGTAATGCCGCGGCGGAGCGCGCTGGTGACGTCGATGTGATCGACCCCGTTGCCGAAATTGGCGATGAGTTTCATCTGTTCGCCGGCCTGGGCGATCATGGCGGCGTTGATCTGGTCGGTGACGGTCGGCACCAGAACGTCGGCTTCCCGCATCGCCTCGACGATCTCGGCCTGCGGCATCGGCTTGTCCTCGAGGTTGAGGCGCGCGTCGAACAGCTCGCGCATCCGCGTCTCTACGAGTTCGGGCAGCCGCCGCGTGACCACCACAAGGGGTTTTTTCTTGGTCATCAGCGCCGCCCTTATCGCTCGCGCGGCGCCGCCGCCGCGCCTGCCGCCGCAACCATCCGTTTCCGCGCCTTCAAACCAGTTCACGCCGCGTTAACGACAGGCGACGCAAATGGATAAAGTCGGCCCGCCCACGGATCCGAGTCCGCCGGCTTGGCCGGTGTCTCTAGCAGAAGAGCAGGCAAAGACAAGGATGGCCGGATATCCGTCGAGGACGCCGACATGAAACGATCGAGGCGTCCAATTCCCGCACTCGCCTTCCGTCGCCGCGACTTGCTCGTGCTGGCCTCGGCGCTGATTCTCGCCCCCCGATCGGCGATCGCCGATCCGGTCGGGCCGGTCACCAAGCTGCCGCTGCCGCGCTTCGCCAGTCTGAAGACCGACCGGGTCAACCTCAGGGAAGGCCCGTCGAAGGAGCACGCGACAAAATGGGTCTACGAGCGGGCGGGGCTTCCGGTGGAGATTACCGCCGAGTTCGAAATCTGGCGCAAGGTCCGCGATTCGGAGGGCGTCGAAGGCTGGGTCCTCCATTCGCTGCTCTCCGGGCGGCGGACGGGGTTGGTCATGCCAGGCAAAAAGGAGGAGAATGCGCAGGTCTACATTCGCCCGTCAGCATCGGCGGAATTGGCGGCGACGCTCCAGTCGGGGGTGATTGTCAACCTGCGCAAATGCGACGGCGCCTGGTGCCTGGTCGACGGAGATGGGTTCAAGGGCTACGTCGAACAGTGGAGATTGTGGGGCGTCTATCCGGGCGAAAAGATCAACTGAGGCGGAGCGGACGGCCAGCCCGGCTCGGGTGACGATCGCTGGCGTCTTGCGACGCGCGCGCGAGACGGCTACGAAGCGGCGATCCTTTCGAGAGGAACCGTTCGTCAGATGAGAAAAGTCTACGCCAGCGCTGATGAGGCGCTCGCCGACCAGATCAAGGATGGAATGACCTTGATGGCTGGCGGATTCGGCCTTTGCGGGGTTCCCGAGACGCTGATCGAGGCGGTGCGCAAATCGGGCGCCAAGGATCTGACCTTCGTCTCCAACAATGCCGGCGTTGACGGGGCGGGCCTCGGAATCCTGCTCGAGACCGGTCAGATCAAGAAGATGATTTCAAGCTACGTCGGCGAGAACAAGATCTTCGCCAATCTCTATCTCGCGGGTAAGCTCGAGCTCGAATTCAACCCGCAAGGGACGCTCGCCGAACGCATCCGCGCGGGCGGCGCCGGGATTCCCGCTTTCTTCACCCGCACCGGCGTCGGCACGATGGTCGCCGAAGGCAAGGAGGTCCGCGACTTCAACAGCGAGACCTATCTCATGGAAACCGGCCTCGTCGCCGACATCGCGCTCGTTCACGCGTGGAAGGGCGACAGGGAGGGCAACCTCGTTTACCGGAAGACGGCGCGCAACTTCAATCCGGTGATGGCGACCGCGGGAAGGCTGACGGTCGCCGAAGTCGAACACCTGGTCGAGCCCGGCGAGATCGATGGCGACGCCATCGTCACGCCCGGCATCTACGTTCAGCGCATCGTTCATGTGCCGAATGCGCTCAAGCGCATCGAGCAGCACACGATCCGCAAGCGCGACGCGGCCTGACTTTCCGGAGGCGATCGAAAATGGCCTGGACCCGCGACCAGATGGCGGCGCGCGCCGCCAAGGAACTTAGAGACGGCTTCTATGTCAATCTCGGCATCGGCATTCCGACGCTGGTGTCGAACCATATCCCCAAGGGCATGAGCGTGCAGCTCCAGAGCGAGAACGGCATGCTGGGGATGGGGCCGTTCCCGTTCGAGGGCGAGGAGGACCCGGACCTCATCAACGCGGGAAAACAGACCGTCACACAACTGCCGACGACGAGCTTCTTCTCCAGCGCCGATTCGTTCGCCATGATCCGCGGCGGGCACATCGATCTCGCGATCCTGGGCGCAATGCAGGTCGCCGAGAACGGCGACCTCGCCAACTGGATGATCCCCGGCAAGATGGTCAAGGGCATGGGCGGCGCGATGGACCTGGTCGCGGGGGTCAAGCGTATCGTCGTCGTCATGGAGCATGCGGCCAAGGACGGGCCGAAGCTCCTGCACCGCTGCACCCTGCCGCTGACCGGCGCGAAAGTGGTCGACCTTGTCATCACCGATCTCGGCGTGTTCACGATCGACAAGCATGGGCTGCGCGGCGTGGCGCTGATCGAGCTCGCGCCGGGCGTGAGCTTGGACGAAATCGCCGCCAAGACCGAGGCGACTTACCGGGTCAAGCTGAACCAGCCGGGCGACGCGGCGGTCGCGAGCTAGCCTGTCCGCCGGCGCGTCAGGCATGGCGCCGAGTGGGCCTTTTCAGTGGGTTAGGCGCCGAATCCTGTCACGCCCGTCACGCGCGACCAATTCATCGCTTCCCCCACGGGCTCCAACGCAACACATATCTAACATGTAGTATTAATAACGGACCTACGGGTTGTTGTCGCCGCCCCGCGTCAAGCGCGGGATGGCGCTGTCGAGGCGCCGCGGCCGCGAGACAAAGCTCGCCGCGGCGCGCGTGGGGCCAAGGCGCCGCGGGCGATCGACCGGCGCTATTTCTTGACCAGCGGGCAGGCGGAATCGGCGAGCTTGCCGAAAGCCTCTTCGCCTTTCATCGTCTTGAGGATCTTATAGTAGTCCCAGGGGCCCTTCGATTCGGCGGGCGTCTTGACCTGGGCGATGTACATGTCGTGCTCGAGCAGGCCGTCGGGACGAATCCACCCATCGGTGGTGAAGACGTCGTTGACCCTGGTCTTGTGGAGCTGCTCCATGATCTTGTCGGAATCGGTCGACCCGACAGCCTTGACCGCGTTGAGATAGGTGAGCGTCGCCGAGTAGAAGGCGGCTTGCGAGAAGGTCGGCATCTTCTGGGTCTTTTCGAAGAAGCGCTTCGAGAAGGCGCGGGTCTTGTCGTCGAGATCCCAGTACCAGGCGGTGGTCAGCACCAGGCCCTGGGCGATCTGAAGCCCCATCGCGTGCACGTCAGTCAGGAACACGAGCAAGGCGGCGGGCCTCATCGTCTTGGTGAGGCCGAATTCCGACGCCGCCTTCATCGAATTGGAGGTGTCGGCGCCGGCGTTGGCGAGGCCGAGCACCTGGGCGCCCGAGCCTTGCGCCTGGAGGAGATAGGAGGAGAAATCCGACGTCCCGAGCGGGACCCGGACGTCGCCCACCACCGTGCCTCCGCCGGCCTTCACGACCTCCGAGGCGCCCGCCTCCAGCTGCTTGCCGAAGGCGTAGTCCGCGGTGAGGAAAAACCAGCTCTTGCCGCCTTCCGCGACGATGGTCTTTGCGGTGCCATTGGCGAGCGCGGTCGTGTCATAGCCGTAGTGGATCGTGTATGGCGTGCAGTCCTTGCCGGTCAGCGAGGCGGCGGCGGCGCCGATCGAGATGAACGGCACCTTCTTCTCCTTCGCCACGGCGGACATTGCGAGGTTCACCCCCGAGTTGGAGCCGCCGAGCAGCATATTCAACCCGTCCGTGTCGGCCCACTCGCGGAGTTTCTGAGACCCGAGGGCGGGCTTGTTCTGATGGTCGAAGGTCAGAACCTCGATCGGCTTGCCGAGGACCGATCCGCCGAAATCGGCGATCGCCATCTTGATCGCCTCGACTCCGTTGGGGCCGATCACGTCGGCGTAAGGCCCGGACATGTCGTCAATGTCGCCGATGACAACCTTGTCCGAGGCGGCCTGCGCCGCGCCCGCGGCGAGCGAGGCGGACAGCGCCGCGGCCAGCATCAATGTTCGGTTGAGCGATTTCATTGCGTTCCTCCCGATTTCGCGGTTCGCCCGGCGGCGTTCCGCCAGACCAAGCCCATACGGTCATAATGATAGGCGGCGGCAGCCATGGCAACTTGCGCTTTAGTCGCACTCGCGCTTGGCGCGTCGGCTCCGCGCCCCTATAACTTGCCGATGGCGCGAAAAGAGTCGTGGACCGCGAGATCGGCAAGAACGGAGGCGATCTTCGAGCGATTGGCGGCCGCCAATCCGCTCCCGAAGGGCGAGCTCGAGTACGTCAATCCCTTCACCCTGCTGGTGGCGGTGGTGCTGTCGGCGCAGGCGACCGACGCGGGCGTGAACAGGGCGACGCCGGCTTTGTTCGCTGTCGCCGGCACGCCGGAGAAGATGGCCGCGCTCGGCGAGGAGCGGCTCGCGGAAAAAATCAAGACCATCGGGCTCTACCGGACCAAGGCCAGGAACATCATCGCGCTGTCGCGCGCGATCGTCGAACGGCACGGCGGCAAGACGCCCAGCGACCGCGAGGCGCTGGAGGCCCTGCCCGGGGTCGGCCGCAAGAGCGCCAACGTGGTGCTCAACACCGCGTTCGGCGAGCCGACGCTGGCCGTCGACACCCACGTCTTTCGCCTCGCCAACCGGCTTGCGATCGCCCCCGGCAGGACGCCGCGCGAGGTCGAGGACGAGCTCATGCGCGTCGTCCCCGAGCGCTTTCTCCCGCACGCGCATCACTGGCTGATCCTGCACGGGCGCTATGTCTGTATGGCCCGCAAGCCGCTCTGCGGCATGTGCGTGCTCGTCGATCTCTGCCCATACGAGCCGAAAAGCCCGCTGAGCGGGCGCGCCGGATCGGGAACGCCGGACACAATCTTGCCCCCCGAGGCGCCGACCGGGTAGAGATTCGCCCTCTATGCTCGATATCGTCCTGCTTCTGGCCGTACTCGCGACCCTGCTCGTGGTCGTCGCCGTCTCGCAGCCAGTGGCGGTTCGCCTCAAGCTCGCGCCGGTGGTGCTCCTCGCCGTCATCGGGGTGGCGATCGGCGCTGCCTCCATCGTCCTGCTGCACACGCCGAGCCATCGTTTCGACAGCGTCGCCTCGCTGTTCGCCAACCTGCCGGTCGGCGCTGAGACCTTCATCTACGTCTTTCTGCCGCTGCTGGTCTTCGAGGGCGCGATCACCGCCGACGTACGGCGGATGCTCGAGGACGCCGCCCCGATCCTGATGCTCGCGGTCGTCGCCACGGTCGTTTGCACCGCGGTCGTGGGTGTCGCGCTGTGGCCGATCGCCGGCTTGCCGCTGGTGGTCTGCCTGCTGCTGGGCGCGGTGGTGGCGACCACCGATCCGGCCGCGGTGATTGCGGTCTTCCGCGACGTCGGGGCCGCGGCGCGTCTGACCCGCCTCGTCGAGGGGGAGGCCCTGCTCAACGACGCGGCGGCGATCGTCATGTTCACGGTGCTGCTCGGCATGATCGTCTCCGGGCGTGAGCCCGACCTCGCTGGCGGCGCCGCGCAATTCCTGCTGTCGTTCTCCGGGGGCGCGGGGCTCGGCGTACTGGCCGGGCGGGCCCTGTTGCAGCTCATTCCCTGGACTCGCGACGACCGGCTGGCCGAAGCGACGCTGACCGTCGCGCTCCCCTACCTCGTGTTCATCGCCGCCGAGAATGTCCTGCATGTCTCGGGCGTGGTCGCGGTGCTCTGCGCCGGATTGACCGTCAGCGCCTTTGGCCGATCGCGCATCGCGCCCTACAACTGGTCGTTCATTGTCGACCTCTGGGCCCAGATCGCCTTCTGGGCGCACTCGCTGGTGTTCGTGCTGGCGTCGATTCTCGTGCCGAAGCTGCTGCTCGACATGCGCTTCCACGATGTCGTGCTGATCGCGGCGCTAATCATGGCCGTGTTCGCGGCCCGCCTCATCGTGCTGTTCCTGCTGCTTCCGCTGCTCAGCCTCGCCAAGCTCACCCAGCCGATCAGCACCGCCTACAAGCTCGCCATCGCCTGGGGCGGCCTGCGCGGCGCCTTGACCCTGGTCCTGGCGCTCGCCGTCACCGAGAACCCGGCGTTGAACCCGGAGATCCAAAGATTCGTGGCGGTGCTGGCGACCGGCCTCGTGCTGTTCACGCTGCTCGTCAACGGCACGACCTTGCGCTTCGTCATTCGCCTGCTGCGGCTTGACCGTTTGTCTCCGGTCGATCAGGCGTTACGCGATCGGGTGCTGGCGCTCTCCTATGCGGAGATCGACGAGACTATCCGTTCGATGGCGAGCGAGCATGAAATCTCCCCTTCGGCGGTGGCCAGCGCGCTTGCGCCCTATGAGGAGGGAATCGCCGAGGCGAAATCGCCCCGCGTCGCCGAGGCCGGCCTCACCGATCATCAGCGCCTGGCGATCGGGCTGGTGGCGCTCGGCAATCAGGAACGGATGCTGGCGCTCGAGATCATGGCGGAGCGCGCCGCGTCGCCCGCGACCGTGCAGGCGCTGCTCAGAAACGCCGAAGCCCTGGGCGAGGGCGCGAGAAGCGGCGGACGCTTCGGCTACCAGCGCGCCGCCGAGGCCTCGCTCGCCTTTCCATTCTCCTTCGCCGCCGCCTATTCCTTCTATCGCCGCCTCGGAATTGTGCGCTTTCTCGCCGATCGGCTTGGCGACCGCTACGAGATGCTGCTCGTCACCCGCTTGCTGATCCAGGAGCTGATGGGCGCGCACGCGGTCAGGTCGCGTTCGATCTTCGGCGGGCGGGTCGTCGAACTGATCGACGCCATCCTGAAAGCCCGCCTCAAGCGGACGACCGCTGCCCTCGACGCGCTGCGCCGGCAATATCCTCAGTACGCGGCGGCTCTCGAAGCCCGGTTCCTGCGTCAATCGGCGATGCGGCGCGAAATGGGGCGTTACGACGCCCTGTTCCAGGAAGGCCTGATCGCCGCCGAGGTCTACGAGGATCTCAAGGGCAGCATCGAGGACAAAAAGAGAGAGGCGCGGCCCCGCTTCGATCTCGGACTCGACACGCGTGAGTTGATCGGGCGCCTCGACCTGTTCGCCGATCTCAGCGACCAACAGCTCGAGCGGGTGCAGAAGCTGTTGAGAGCCCGGTTCGTGGCGCCGCGCGAGCTGATCGTGCGCGAGGGCGATCAAGGCGACGCCTGCTATTTCATCGCCTCCGGCGCCGCCGAGGTTGTCTTTCCCGGCCGCCGCATCCCGCTCGGCAGCGGCGATCTGTTCGGCGAGATGGCGCTCCTGACCGGCATGACCCGGCAAGCCGACGTCGTCGCCATGACCTATTGCCGGCTCTTGGTGCTGAGGAAGGTCGATTTCGACCGCTTCATGCAGGACAATCGCGACATCCGGCTCGTGATCCACAAGATCGCGGCGACGCGCACCTCGATGAACCGCGCCGATGAGACGAGCGCCGGTCTCGCCTGAGCCTAGCCGGGCGGCCGCGGCCAGGATTGCGTCTCGCGCAAAGCCGGGAGGAGGCATTCGATCGGAGAGGCGAGTTTGGTCTCGGTGACCTGCGCCGTCTGATCGGTCAAGAGGCGCGGCAGCCTCTTCATCGTGACATGCGCCGGCGCCCAGGCCGCGTTCATCTCCGCGCACAGGGCTTCGCCGGCGGCCTTGGCCATGGCGTATTCGATCATGCCGCGCGGCCGCTCAGTGACATAGACCGACGAGGGATAGAACAGCGAAACGTCGTCGCGCCGCGCTCGGAGCGCCTGCGCCAGATCGTGGAAGCCGTCCGCGTAGATATCGAGAAACGCGTTCAGCCGCTCGCGGGCGAACAAGGTCGACTGGGCTTTGTAGATCGAAGGCGTGGCGAAGTAGTAGGCGTGCGTCAGCGCCGCGTCGAGACTGGCGAGCTGCGTCTCCGCAGGCTTGCTCGCGTCATAGGCGAGCGTCTCGCAGTCGCCGCCGGCGGCGCGGATGTCGCCTGCGACCGCCTCGGCTTCGCTCGCTCCGACACGGTAGGCGACCACGACTTTCGCTCCGCCCAGCGCGAGCAGCTTGGCGGTCAGTTCGCCCAGGCCCCGGGAGCCGCCGACCACCAGCGCGAGCGCGCCGGCGAATTCCGAAGGGGCGACCAGCCCGGCCAGCGCATGCGACGGGGCCTGTTTGACCGGCGGCAGGCGGACGAAGCTCTCCACCGCGCCAACCCATCCGCCGCCGGCGACGCTCGCCCGCACGCTGCGGAAGCGCGGGTCCGTCCTCACCACCCGGAAACCAAGATGATCGTCCCGCGGCTCCGGCTCCTCGCAGGCGTCCACGGTCAGGCTGCTGTACATCGAATGCAGCCCCGGGCAGACCATGCCGACCATGAGGGTGGTGGCTGCGAGCGCGGCGAGACGGCGCTCTCCGAGCCAGTCGGCGGTCCCGGGAAAGAGCGCCGCGACCGCCCTGGGTTCGGTCGCGAAGGCGAGCCTCCCCTCAAGCCCCTCCATCTCCTCGAAGGAGAGATCACGAGGCGCCGACGGGGCGGATTGGGCGTCGCCGGACCGCGCCTCGGCTACGGCAACAGGCTCGCCGAAGTCGACCGCGATCTGCGCCGAGGTCAGGCCTGAGACCGCCAGATCGAGCCAGACGCTCTCCCCGGTTTGCTTCGTCGCCGCGATGGTCACCTCTTCCCCGATCGAGACGAAGCGCTTGAAGCGCGCGGTCAGACGCCGGACCGGCTTGTTCCCGGCGCCGGTCCGCGCCAGGACATCCAGCGCCCAGAGCATGAGGTGGACGCCATGCACAGCCGGCGCGCCGGCCGGAGTGCGGCGCGCGGCGACGGCGTCGAGATGCATCGGATTACGATCGCCGGAACCGTCGGCGAAGCGCATCTGATCCGCCATGGCGAAAGTTCGCACGCCGAGCGGCGTCACACCCATGGGCGTCTCAACTGGCCGCAGCAATGGGATCATCGATGGCGATGGTACCGCCACCCCGCTTCGAACGGGGGACCTCTAGATCCACAATCTAGCGCTCTAACCATCTGAGCTATGGCGGCTTAACCGGGCAGCCGGGAAACTAGTGTCAAAGGAATATGGGCGCAAGAGCCTCGCCGCTCCGGCGCGCCTCCGACGCAGGCTTACAATAAAGACGCCGCCCGCAACGGCGGACGGCGTCTATTTGACGGCGCGAGGGAGGAGGAGCGCCGCCAAAAGGGCGAAAACCAGGATCAGACGGCGATCCTGAACGACTTCGCCACTTGCTCCTTGATCGGCTCGACAGCGTCGACAACCGCCTTCTGGGTCAGCGCGCCGAGGTCCTTGGTCTGGCTGGTCATCGTCTCGACCTGCTTGCGGGCGAACTCGGTCTGAAGCGTGACGACATCGGAGAGCGACCTGGCCGCCCAGATCGCCTTCAAGAAATCGAAATTGGCGTCGGCGTTGGCGCGCAGCGATTCGAAGGCCTTGGCGTTGATGGCGAGCGCGCCGTCCTTGACGGCCGCGAAGCTCAGTTCGAACGCGCTCGCCGTTTCATCGGCGGCGGTCCTGGCCTTGGCGAAAACCGCGCGGGACTCGATGACCCCCTTTTCGAGCGCGTCGCGGAAGCTCTGTTGAATCTCCCCGACCGGCGGGGCGATCCTTGCCGCCTCCCGCACCCCGGCGTCGAATTCGGCCTCTGCCGGAGCGGGTGCGGAAACCGCACGGGCGGGGGCGCTTCTCTTAGCCGCGACAGCCATGCGGCGGGCTTTCTTTGGGGCTTGAGCCATGTTCAGACCTCGATGTTTTGCGTTGACGATTGACGGGGGGGGTTGATGATCGCCTTTCGGCGGAAACGGCGGCTTCGCGCTCAGTTCGAGCCCGGCGTCAGGCCCTTCTGAACGATGGAGGCAAGCTCCCTC
>DATGHB010000158.1:0-15021 GCA_035308265.1 Roseiarcus sp. | reverse complement strand
GGAAACGGCGCGCTATCGACCGTGCGGGCGAGCCTAAGGGCGCCGCTGCCCAACGATCTCACCATCGAGGGCGATCATGGCTTCATTCATGTCCATGCGCCGATCTTCCGGCCGTTCCGCCTGACATTGACGAGGACCCGGCCGGCAAGCCGCCCCAAGGCCGGCAATCTCCGCCTCGAGAGATTGCGCGAGGGCGCCCTGGCGCAGGCCGCGCAGCAGCGGCTCAGGGGATTGGCGGCGGCGCTCCGGTCCGGCGGAAGGCGGACCGTCACCCGGGCCTACGCCGGCAACGGCTACCACTACGAGGCCGACGAGGTGATGCGCTGTGTCCAACGGGGAGAAAAGGAGAGCCCATTGATGCCGCTCGCGCAAAGCGTCGCCATGGCGGCGCTGATCGATGAGGCGCGCGCCTCGTGGGCCGATCAGCGCCCGGAATGAACGGCGCCGCCTCGGGCGCGCTGCGAAAAAATTGGAAACCGGCTTTTCGCGAAAAAGCGCGCGAAACCAAAGGAATCCCGAGCCTGATGCGATTTCGAGATTTCGGCCGAATCGCATCAGCTCCGGGCGCGCCTGCTCAGCCAAATCGCTGGCTTGCTTCTTTCAAGTCGCGCGCAAACTCCTGCCGCGGACCCGCGCGGCCGGGCGCCCAGCCGACTGGGCGCTCCCTTTGCATCGAGGGAAATTCAATCGCGGCGCCGTTGGCGAGATGATCGAACACCTGCTCGGCGCGGCGCCGCCAGGAATGATGCTCGCGCACGAACGCGCCGGCGGCGTCCACCACCCGCTGATTGTTAGGGTTGCTGCGATCCGCGTCGAGGCGGTCGGCGAGGTCAGAACCGTCCGGCGCCACCTCGCAGAACGCGTCTTTGGGCAGGATCGATTCGTATTCGCCGCTCCGGGGCAGGACCCCGAGCAGGCGTGTTCCGGCGGCGAGCCCCTCGAAATATCGCATCACCAGCGGACTGAACCCTCCCGTCCGCCGGGGGTTGTCGAGATCCGGCGGGGTCACGACGAAATATTGCGCGCTCGACGTCAGACGTCCCAGCTCCTCGGTGGTCAATCCCCCGTCCTTGGAATGGACGTAACGCAGGCCGCGCGCCTTGCAATAGGCGAGCAGTGCCCGGTGCAACGGCTCGTAGCGGCGCCCCATCCAAAAAGCGAAAACCGACTTCTCCTCCTGGCGAGGATAAAAAATGTCGGTGTCGGCGCCGAACGGCAGCCAGACGAATTTCGCCAGCGGGAATCGCCGCTTCAGTTCGTCCGTCGCCTCGCGGTAGGCGATGAAGCACGGATCGAGGCGTTCGACCGTGGCGACCAGGCCGATCTTGGTCAGCGAAGGCTTCCACGCGTCGAGGATGAAGTTGGACCGGCGGGCGCGCAGGTTCAAATAGGAGGCCAGGTGAATCGCGCTGCTCGGACGCGCGGCAAGCTGGATCCAGAACAGCGAGTCGCAGCCCTTCATCTGGGAGCGAACCTGGCTCCACTCGCCGCGCCGCTCCCAGGCAAGCGGGGGCGGAGCGATCGTGCGCACCCCGGGCTGCAGGGTCAGTCCGGAAAACAGCGGCGGCAACAACGTCGTCCAATAGACGCTCGGATTGAGCGCCGAGTTGGAAAGCAGGCCCAGTTCCATAACACCCCCGGCATCGCCGCTCCGTAACGTTACTTCCCGAATAGCGAAGGTCGGAACGCTGCGTCGTGGCTCGCACTGCAACATTGCCCGAGTTGGGCGGTTTTGGCAAACCCCCGAAGATTTCCCGTACGCCGCGCCAGGATCCTCGGACCGCGGAAATCCGTGGAATCCTTGACTGTCGCGCGAACCGGCCGGCGTGAGTTTGGCGATTCGGCAAGGCGCGCGCCCGCCGTTCGCGAGTTCGCGCGTTCGCCACGGCGAGAGATTCTGCGGCGCAAACAGACGCAAAAAGCCGGGGCGCCGCTGAGAAAAACTTTAGCATTCCGGCAAATCGTTCGGGACCCGTTAGAACTACATAAACCCGGGCGTTGTTTCATGGCCGCAGTCTTCAATCCGGGCGCGCGCGGTCGGTCTCATGCGGACCAGCGGGCCTCGGCAGCTTATGGGCTCTCCCGTGACGACACTCGGTGTTGACCGCCTTTTGCGCAACCGCCGCGGCAATGTGGCGATGATGTACGCGCTTGTCGCGCCGGTGCTGGTGTTCGGGGGAGGGGCGGCGATCGACTACGGCCGGGCGGCGCAAATCCGCACCAAGCTGAACGCCGCGGCCGACGCGGCCGCGCTTTCCGCGCTGACGCCCTCGATGCTGCAGCAGGACGCAAGCGTCGCCCAGGCCGCCGCCACCAACATGTTCATTGGCCTCGCCAACGGCATTACGAGCCTGACCCCCGGCGCGACCCAGGTGACGGTCTCGGTCACGGTCGGCGCCACTCCGCTCACCCGCAACGTCCAGGTCAACTATTCGACCTCGGTCAACACCATCTTCGCCCAGGTGCTCGGCATGAATACGCTGCCGATTTCGGGCTTCTCGGACGCAAGCGCTGTTGCCCCGCCCAATATCGACTTCTACGTCCTGCTCGACAATTCGCCGTCGATGGCGCTGCCGGCGACCGCGGCCGGCATCACCCAGATGCAGACCCTCACAACAAATGAAACCCAGGCTCAAGGCGCAGGCAACGGAGGTTGCGCGTTCGCCTGCCATCAGGCCAGCACCAACAACACCGACACCGCCGGCAACCCTTGCGCCGACGGGACGACGCCTAGCCTAAGCTCTCCCCCGCCGTCGACAACGAAGGGTACTTACTATTGTGCAACCAAGCACGGCGCGCAGATCGACAATTACGCGCTTGCCCGCAAGAACAGCATCACGCTCCGTCTGGACGAATTGAACAGCGGCGTTTCGACCCTGCTCCAGACGGCGCTGACGACCTCGCAGTCGACCGTGTTCGCGACCCCGCCGAAATATCAGTTCGCGATCTACTCGATGGACTCCCTGTGGTCGATCGGACTCACCCAATTGATGGCTTTGACGTCGAGTTATACGTCCGGCTGGACGAGCGCCTCGGCCAATTTCGGCGTGATGGAGATGTATTCGAATAACAACAATTGCGCCAACTCCGCATGCTCCTCGAGCACGACTACGCCAGGCGGCGACGTCGGAACCAACTACGACGATTCGCTCGGCAAGCTCAGCCAGACGAGTTACATCCCCAACCCCGGCAACGGCACCAACCAGCCCGGCGACACGCCGCAAAAGGTGCTGTTCATCGTGACCGACGGCGTCGAGGACGAAAAGAGCGGCGGCGACCGGCTGGAGCAGACGATCAACGACCTCGCCGGCGATCCGAACAAGGCCCCTACCACCAACTCGCCGGGAACGAACTGGTGCACGGCGATCAAGGCCCGCGGCATCAAGATCGCGATCCTCTACACCGACTATCTCGCCGTGACGGCGAACAGTTGGTACGAATCCCATGTCGCCCCGTTCCAGCCCGACATCGCCTCCGCCCTGCAGGCCTGCGCCTCGACCGGCCTGTTCTACGACGCCGGACTGGACTCCTCGAATCTCGGCGCGGATCTGGTCAAGCTGTTCAACGCGGCGTCGCAGTCGGGCTTCCTGACCCAGTAGGGCCAAGGGCGTCTCGCCCCACCCTTCACCACTCGGCCGGCTTCCCCTTTTTCGCAAGCCGCGCTCTAATCCATCGACGACGCGACGTCGATGAGGGTGGGGACAGCGGATGCCGGCCTTGCGGGTGAATGGCTATGACATGGCGTTCGTCGAGCGCGGAGCGGGCGAGCCCTTGCTTCTCGTGCATGGCACGCTCTGCGACTACCGCCACTGGACCCGGCAGATGACGCCATTCGGCGCCCATTATCGCACGATCGCGGTTAGCCTCCGGCATTGCTGGCCGGAACAATGGGACGGTGAAGGCGACGATTTCACGGTGCAACAGCACCTTGCGGATATCGTGAGCTTCATCGGCGAGCTCGAGACCGGGCCGGTTCATCTGCTGGGTCATTCCCGTGGCGGGCATATCGCCTTCCGGGCGGCGCAGACGGTTCCCCACCTCATTCGGTCGCTTATCCTTGTCGAGCCCGGAGGCGTGCTGGCCGCCGACCTGGAGAGGGGGCTCAAGCCGGCGCCGCCGCCGATCGCGCTCGGGCCCCTCTACGCCAGGGCGGCGGAGCGAATTCGACGGGGCGAGATCGACGAGGCGCTCAGGCCCGCGATCGACGTGATCGCAGGACCCGGCGGTTGGGACCGGACGCCGGAATCCGTCCGCGAGATGTTTCGCGACAACGCCCGGACGCTGCTTGGCCAGATCAAGGAGAGCCGGGCTCCGTTCGCGCGCGCCGACGCCGAGGCGATCGGAGCGCCGACGCTCTTGATCGCCGGCGAACGGTCTCCTGCGTCGTTCCACCACATCCTCGATGGACTCGAGACGGCGCTCAAGAATGTGCGGCGGGCCGTTATCCCCAACGCGTCGCATTCCTCCAACCTCGACAACCCGCGGGCTTTCGAGCGCGCGGTCATGGCCTCTCTTGCGGGGCGGTAGGGCGCGGTGGTCGGTTCGGCTGATGTACGGCGGTGCGGCGCGCTTGGACGGGCGCTCAGCCCGGGGTAATCCAGTCGGCGCCGGGGCGCCGGGCCGCTGGAGCCTTCAGGACGCCAAGGCGCGTTTCAGCGAACTGGTGCGTCGCGTGCACAGCGAGGGGCCGCAGCATGTCACCGTGCATGGGCGCGACGAGGTCGTCGTCGTTTCCGCGCGCGAATATCATCGGCTCAAGGGCGATCGCAGCGGCGAGGCCCTCGTCGCCGCCCTTCAGGCCTCGTCCTATCGGGACGTCGAGATCGAACCTGAGCGCGGCCGGATGCCGGCGCGAGAGGGCGATCTTTGAGCGGCTGGCTGCTTGACGCCAGGTTCGCCCTTTCTGTCACTCGACGGTGATCGGGCTCGCCACTCGCGGGATCATGATGATCGAGTCGTGCAGGTCTATCGTGCCGACCGAGAAATAGATTCCGGTCGGCTGGAACGGATAACTCACCTCGCCGAGAACGACATATTGGGCGGGGACAGTATTGGCGGGGATACCCCCGCAAGCAATAGGATTCTTATTGCTTCCCGAGGTGGCGAAGGCGGACGCGATCGATGGATCGATCGGTATTTGCTGACCGGTCGCGCGGGGCGTCGCATTGACGTTGGCCCAGCTGCCGCAGACCGTGCCAGTCGCCGTCCCGCCCGCGACCGTAACCAGCAGTTGCGACGCGACGACCGATGCGGCGCTGCCGTCGTAAGGGTAGAGGATCAGATTCGGATAGGCGAGAATCTGGTTGAGTTCGGCGGCGGTGATCGTCGAGGCGTTGTTGTTGTTGGCCTGGGCGAATATGTTGGCGAGCGTGGTCGCCGCCAGCGTCACCTTGCGCTGCACCGTATAGGCCTGACCGCCGTAGACGATCAGGCTCATCAGCATCACCATGAGCGGTAGGATCAACGCCAGCTCGACAGCGGCGAGGCCTTCGGCGTCGGCGAGCAAGGCGCGCGCGCGGCGATGAGCGAGGCGCAGCATGCGGATCGTCCTGATCATCCTGCGGGGACCGTCGGCTCGACGCGGAACACCTGGGTCGAGGTCATCAGCATTTTCCCGTTGCCCATGTTGGAGAAATTGAGGCCGAGCGGGCCGCCGAAGACCGGCCACGGATACATCACCACCAGCAGCATGTCGGTGCCCGGGACGGCGCTGTTCACGCCGACATCGACCGTCGGCGAGCCGACGAGGTTACCGCTGGAGTCGAACTTCGGCAGGAGCGTGCTGAGATTGGTCGTGCCGGCCGGCAGGGGCTGCAGTTCGACGGTCACCTGCGAGCAGTCGAACAGCGCGGTCAGCTCACTGCAGATCTCGGTGTGGAACTCCGTCACCGTCAGCGAGCCGACCTGGTTGGTGAGAACAGTCCTCGCCGCCTCCTCCGCCGTCGATTCGAAATAGGCCTTGACCAGGAAGATGGTCGCCGCCTGCAGGGTGGCGAGCACGATGCCGAGAAAGATCGGATAGACCATCGCGAATTCGACCGCCGGGGTCCCGGTCTCGTCGACGGCAAGCCTGCGCCCGCGGCGGCTCGCCCAAGAGAAGAATTCGCCCACTGACCGCATCGCGACCGCCGCCTCGTTCTCGAAGGCGAAGCCTGCGCGCGAAGGCCTTACTCCGGCCTTATCTCCGACGCTGAATTTCGCTGAACATGCAAGCCAATCGACGCGAGGATCAGAAGGAATCCGGCCTTTCGTCATTAACGTTGCTTGATCGCTAATATGCGACGCGCAATAATGGCCCGCCTCGGCCGAGGGCGCGCGCCTCGACGGGCCTCAGCGCGACGGCGCGCTCTCGCCGGCCGGATCGGTTGAGCCGCCCGCGCCGATCGCGCGGACCCGGGGCGCGGACCAGGGGCCGGCAATGTCGAGCGTCAAATGGGCGGCGTCCCGCGATTCCTGGCCGGCCGCGTCCGTCTGCACAGCCTTGAGCCGCAAGCCCCAACGCTCGGCGACGAGGTCGATTAGTCCGTTGAGGCCGGCGGTCACGCCGTGGCTGGTCATCAGGCCTTGCTCAACCCGGGCGCGGCCGTCGGCGAGCGCCAGCGAAACGTCGAGCCTGTCGAATGCGGTTCCGCCGAGCCGCATGTCGCGCTCGACGTCGATCGGCCGGCGCCGGCTGCGGCGCAGCGCCTCCTCCAGGTTGACGCCGAGGATAGAGCCGTCGCTGGCCCCGATCGACGCCGTCCCGGCGAGGTTAGCGATCGCCGAGGCGGGCGAGGCGCCGGAGGCTTCGACGGCGATTTTTCCGCCGCCGCGCCCGGTCGCCACGGGCCGGCCGAAACCGGCGATCGCGCCGCCGAGGTCCGCGTCGGCAAGTTCGGCCGTTGCGCTCATCTTGAGGTCGCGCCCGGCGCGGACGACGAAGGCTTGGCCCTCGAGGCGGCCCCCATAGGCCGTGGCCTCGATCAGATTGAGGTTGAGCTCGCCCTCCGTGACGGTCGCCGATGCGGCGGCGTCCGCGAGCGTGAGGCCATAGGCGTCGAGATGGGCCGCCGACAGGCGCAGGTCGAGGTCGAAGGCGCTGGGCGGCGTGAACACGAAGGGCTTCGCGCTCCATCCGCCCGACGGGTCGAACAATCGATCCGGCGGCCGGAGCAGCGGCTCGAGCGCCAGCGTATCGGCGGCGAGCGTGCCGGAGACGGCGGGTCGGCCGCCGGCGTCGCCGATTGCGAGCGCGCCTTCCAGGGTCTGCCCGGCGCTGGTCAGTCGCGCCTCGCCAAGCGTCAGCGCGTCCGGCTCCGCCTTGACCTTGCCCGCGACCGTGAGGTCGTCAGCGGCCAGAACGGCCGGGGTCCCGGCGTGGAAGAGAGCCGCCAGGGCGGCGATCGAAGGGACGGACGCGGTCAAGTCTCCGTCCGCGCCCGGCTTGCCTCCGAGCGCGATCGCGCCGCCGAACGCAAGCTTGGCCAGGGGCGAATCGAGCCCCAACGCAAGCGGGCTCGAGGCGCCCTTCGCCGCCGCTTCCGGATCGGCGAGCGCGCCGATGACCGCAAAGGGGGCGTCTCGCCACACGCCTGACAGGCTGAAGCTCAGCCGGCCGCCGATCGTCAGCCCGTCAATACGGCCCCGAACATGGTCGATTTGCACGTCAAGGCCGCGCCCGGCGCTGACCAGGCGCAAGGCGCCGTTCGAAAGACTGAGGCTGGTCAACGGCGCGAGAGCCCCGGCGGCGCCCGCCGGCCCCGCCGATCCCCCCGCCTCCCCGGCAAAGGGGGGCCGGTCGATGTCGAGCGTGATCGCCGGGCTCACGAGAACCGCGCCCTTGGGGACGAAACGCCCGCGCAGAAGATCGATCAGCGACAGATTGAGGCGCGCCGCCGGCGCGGCAAGAAGGTTGACCCCATGGAGGTCATCGAGTCGCGCATCGACGATGCGCACGCTCGGCCACGGCAAGGCGACGAAGAACGCCGCCTCGGGCGCTCTCCAGTGGAGGCGCGGCGAAGGGCCGAATGCGGCGTTGAGACTGTCGCCGACCTTTGCGGCGGCGAGCGGCCAGCGCACGAACCCGCAGCCGATAAGCGCAACGATCAACGCCAGGGCTGAGCCCCACGCCACGGCGCGGCGCATGGTCTCCAGGCCTCCTTTGTTTCCCGGTCTCTCTTGGCGCCCCGGCGAACAGGCGGAGGCGCCGTCTCACATCGCGAACCAACGGGCAAGGGGACTATGCCCCGAGATCGGCGCGCCGGGGCGCGAACCGGCCTCACATATCCGTGAGTCTGGCCCTTTGCGGCCGAAACGCGGCGCCAACCAGGCAAAGCGCCCGGTCGGAAACCTCGGCTGCGCCATTAATTCGCTGTTAAGGCCTTTCACTCAGCCTCCTCGGCGAGCGCCTTCGGCGCCCCGAGTGTCGCTTCAGTCGAACCGGAGTTGAACAGCCCTCATGCGCGATGATTTTTTTCACATCATCCCTGACGTCGGCGCGGAGCGCGGCGCCGGCAGCGCGCTCACCCGCATCTATCGCGACATTGGGCTCGCCGCGGTCGCCGGAGCGTTGAGACTGCCGGCCGAAGGGTTTGAGCCGGAGATGGTCGAGTCGCTCGAGCGGGGCGAGTTCTATCTCGCGCCCGAGACCCACGCCCTTGCGCCAGCGGAGGCGGACGCTTAAGAGACCGGCGGGGCGAACGAGCGTCCAGAGGCGAGCGCAACCGATGGTTCAGGTGACGAGGCGCCGGCTTCTCGCTGGCGCCGGCGCGGGAGTCGCCGCCGCGACGTTGTCGCTGTCCGGTTACGCGACAGCGTACGAGACGGGGTCGGCGCTCACGCTGACCCAATACGCGCCCAGGCTCCCCAACTGGCCCGAAGACCTCGAGCTCAAGATCGCGGTCATCGCCGATATTCACGCCTGCTATCCCTGGATGTCGGAAGAGCGGGTCAGCGACATCGTCGATCTGGCCAACGCCCAGAAGCCGGATCTGACGGTTCTGCTCGGCGACTATGTGTGCACGCATCCCTTCGTTTCCGGATATGTGCCGCCCGGCGCATGGGCCGAGCAGCTCGCCCGTCTCGAAGCGCCGCTCGGCGTCTACTCGATTCTCGGCAATCACGACTGGTGGTCGGCGGCCATCCCGACCGAGCCGGCGGACAATTCTCTGAGCGTGCGTCGCACGCTCGCCGCCGCGCGCGTTCCGCTGCTCGAAAATCAGTCTTTGCGACTGTCTCAAGCCGGGCGGCCCTTCTGGCTGATCGGCCTCGGCGATCTCCTGGCGCGGGTGCCTCATCCGCGCCGCGGTCACGGCGCCGACGATCTCCCAAGGGCGATGCGGGAGATCTATGACGACGCGCCGGCGATCCTGCTCGTTCACGAGCCTTTCTTCTTTCCCTGGGTCCCGGACCGGATCGCGCTGACGCTCGCGGGCCACATGCACGGCGGGCAGGTCAATCTTCCCATCCTGGGCGCTCCCGTCCATCTCCTCAAGCGCCGCTCGGGGAAATACATCTACGGCGAATACGCGTTGAGAGAACGGCGGATGATCGTGTCGGGCGGGCTCGGAACGTCCTACGCGCCGGTGCGCATCCTCCGCCCGCCGGAAGTGGTGGTCGTCAAGCTCGGCGGCGACGGGCGGCTCGCCTGACCCCTATTCGAACAGGATCGGCGCGATCGAAGCGACCAGCAACGCCGCCATCGTCCAGTTGAACGGCCGGACCACCCGCGGGTCCGTCATGAGGCGCCGCAGCGAAGCGCCGAACGCCATCCAGACGCCGCTGCACGGGATCGCCATCAAGCCGCAGAGCGCGGCGATGAAAAGCACGCTCCTGGCATAGCCGTCGACGACGCCGGCATAGGTCGCGAGCGCGCTCAACGCCATCACCCAGGCCTTGGGATTGACCCATTGAAAGCCGGCCGCGGCGAGGAAGCCAATCGGGCGCCCGCCGGGCTCGGCCTCGCTGATCGGCTTGGCGAGCGCGATCTTCAGGGCAAGCCACAGCATGTAAATCGAGCCGGCGATCCGCATGACCGGCAGGATGTGCGGAAAGCGGGCAAAGAGGATGTCGAGCCCCAGCCCGACGACCGCGATCATCAGCGCAAAGCCAAGGATCACGCCAGCCCAATGAGGCAAGGTGCGCCCCAAACCGTATTTCACGCCCGATGTCATCAGCATCAGGTTGTTCGGCCCGGGCGTGATTCCGGCGACGAAGGCGAACGCGGTGAGCGCCCACAGGATTTCACGATGAACGATCAGGCCATGCTCCGCCACAAGTGTCGTCAAGCGCCTATAGCGCGGTCACGTCCTCGTCGCCGTGGCCATCCTTGCGCGCCGCGCGGCTTCCGCTTCGCCTTGCTTTGCGGCCGGCTTCGAACGCCGCCTGCGCGAGCCCGGTGAACGGGCTGATGAGCGCGCTCAGCCGGTCGACTCCCGCGGCAGCCCGTTCGCCGCGGGTGAGCACGCGGTCCAGTTCCGCCATGGTCCTGGACAGGCCCGGCTCGTCGTCGTCGAGCCAAACCTGAAGGACGCGCGCCCAGGCGAGCGTGAGCCCCTGAAGCTTGAGCGCGCCGGCTGCGCCCTCTGCTTCGACGCCTGCGGCCTCGAGCATGAAGCGCATGGAGCTCATCGCGACCTGGTTCATCGCCAGCGCCGCGGCGGGCGTGCGCCTCACCCATGCGGCCGCCTCGCGAACGCCGTCGCGATAGGGCGCCATCGCCTCCAGCCTCTTCATGAGAACGTCAAACAGGCGCTCACGCGGGCTTTCATCGGCAAGCTCACCGGTGTCCTGCTCGAGGACAGCGCGGTCGATCCGGCGCGAGAACCCGGCCAGGACCGCGCCCCTAGAGGGGAAGGCGTCGCGGAAGTCGGCCAGGGTGACGCCCGCGGCCTTTGAAATGTCGGTGATCGAGATGTCCTCGAAACGCCGCTCCGCCGCGAGCGTCATCAAGGCGTCGACGATCTTGCCGCGCGTGTCGGACGGCGGCGATTTGGCCTCGGCTTTCGGTCTGGTGGCCATGGCGCGCTCCTCGGTGCTGATTTCCTGACAATGTAGGCGCTCGGCCGCCGTCCGCCAAGGAAGCTCTAGCCCGCCATCTCCGTGGCGCGGGCGCGGGCGGCGGCGGTCGCTCTCGCCATCAGATCGTCGAGCCCCCTGGCGTCCTTGAGCACCGCCAGCGCGGCGGCGGTGGTGCCGCCGGGCGAAGTGACGTTCTGGCGCAGCGTCGCGGGCGAGGTTGCGCTTTCGCGGCGCATGAGCTCGGCTGCGCCCTCGACCGTGCCCCGCGCGAGGCTCATCGACAGATCCCTGGGCAGGCCCAGTTTCTCGGCCGCTGAGGCGAGAGCCTCGGTCAGCGCGAACACATAAGCCGGGCCCGAGCCCGAAATCGCCGTCACCGCGTCGATTGAACCCTCGTCCTCAAGCCAGAAAAACGCCCCGACCGCGCCGAGCAGGCGCTCGCACCAGCGCCGCTGATCGGCGTTGACCTCCGCGCTGGCGAAGGCGGCGGTGACGCCCCGGCCGATCGCGGCCGGCGTATTCGGCATGGCCCGCACGAAAGCCCGCGCCCCGGGCAGCCGCGCCTGGAGGTTGGCGATGGTCTTGCCGGCGATGATCGAGAGCACGAGCGTGTTTCCGGCCGCGAGCGCGGCGATCTCGGGGGCGACCTGATCGAGGTTCTGCGGCTTGATCGCCAGCACGAGCATGTCCGGCGGGGCCGCCGCGCTCTGAGGGTTGAGGGCGACGCCGCGGCTCGCGGCGAGCGCGGCGATCTCAGGAGAAGGCTTGGGCTCGCGAATGGCGAGCGAGGATGCGGGCAGGCCGGCGTCGAGCCAACCTATCGCCATCGCTCCCCCCATCTTCCCGGCTCCCACCAGAACGAGGCGCGCCGGCCATTCCTTCATCTCTTTCGCTCCGGTCAAAGGTTACGGGAACCTTGCTGCGATTGTGGCATTTTTGCCTCGATCGGCGGTATTCGGCAAATGACTTCGCAACAAGAGGTTGGACTCAACCGACGCGCTTCGCTAAAAGGATTCGTGGCGAAACTTGGATGGGGACGTCCAGGCGGCGCTCACGGTTTTGTGAAATCGCTCCCGCGCTCACGCTCGGTAACTTTCGTGAAACCGTTAAGTTTTATGGTAAGAAAGTCGTTACCGGTGCTATCGACGGGGCGGGCGATGAAGACGAATGTGGTGATTGTGGGGCTTGCGCTGGCGGCGAGCGCGCTGGTGAGCGGCTGTACGCCGGTGATCCAGTCGGGCCTTCCCGACCCGCAGCTCACCGCCCGCGACAAGCAGATGATGGCGCTTGCCGAGCCGGACGAATGGACGATCCCGACCCGCCGCAGCATTGTCGCGTATCATACGCCCGAGAAGCCGGGCACCATCGTTGTCGATACCGGTCAGAACTATCTCTACTACGTTCTGCCCCGCGGCCAGGCGGTCCAGTACCGGATCGCCAGCGGCGCCGAGTACATGGGATGGACCGGTCGGGCCGAGGTCGGAGCGATGAAGGAATGGCCGACCTGGATGCCGACCGCGTCGATCATGGAGCGCTGGCCGCAGTTCCAGGTCTATAAGCAGCACGGACCCTTGCAGGGTCAGTGGGACAACCCGCTCGGCGCGCGCGCCCTCTATCTCTTCGTCAACAACAAGGACACGCTGATCCGCATCCACGGCACCAACGAGCCGTCGGAAATCGGCGGGCACGTCTCCTCGGGCTGCATCCGCATGCGCGACATGGACGCGATCGACCTCTATAACCGGGTCCATGTCGGCACCCCGGTGCTGGTGATCAGCTAGGCCGCCGGTCGTTCGCAGTTCACCATCCAATGCGTGCCGAACCTGTCGATGACCATGCCGAAGCGCTTGGCCCAGAAGGTCTCGGCGATCGGCATGCCGACATTGCCGCCTTCCGATAGCGCCTTGAAGACGCGCTCGGCCTCCTCAGGCGTATCCACGCCAATGGAGACGGCGTAGCCTCGCGGCTTGTTGTAACGTCCGCCGGGCGCATCCGACCCCATGATCGTGAAATCGCCGACCGTGAAGCGGGCGTGGATCACCATGTCCTTCTCGCTGGCCGCTACCTGTTCGGCCATCGGCGAATCGCGGAAGGTCATCACGCGCAGATCTTTCCCGCCCAGGGTTTCTGCGTAGAATCGCATGGCCTCGGCGCAATTTCCGTTGAAGTTCAGGTACGGGTTGATCTGCATCGTCCTCTCCTCGAACTCTTGCGCCGGAGGTTCTCGTCATGGCCGCGCTTGTCGCGGCCATCCACGAGAACACCGTCCTATCACCAAACATCCCAATTGACAGCGACATCGGAAATCGCAGCGGCGTGGATGGTCGGCACAAGGCCGGCCATGACGAAACGGTCGGGAATTCGAAAGCAACAGCTAACGCTATCGAGACCTCTCCTCTGGTCGTAGCGGCGGTCGCTTCCCTCACTCGAATCGGACCACGGGGACGAAGGATCAATCCGCCGCGCTCACCTAAACGGCGGCTCGTCGAAGCTTCTCAGCTTGCGCGAATGCAGCGTGTCGTCCTGGCTCTGCAACAGGCCGATCGCGGCGATGCCGATCCGCAGGTGCTCGGCGATCGCCCGCTCGTAGAAAGCGTTGGCGGCGCCCGGCAGCTTGATCTCGCCATGCAGCGGCTTGTCGGAGACGCAGAGCAGCGTGCCGTAGGGCACCCGCATGCGGAAGCCCTGGGTGGCGATGGTGGCCGACTCCATGTCGACGGCGATGGCGCGCGAGACGTTGATCAGGCGCCGCTCCCGCGACCAGCGCAATTCCCAATTGCGGTCGTCGTTGGTGACGACGGTGCCGGTGCGCAGCCGTCGCTTCAAGGCTTCGCCGCGGTCGCCGGTGACCTTGGCCACCGCCTCCTGCAGCGCCACCTGCACTTCCGCGAGCGCCGGGATCGGCGCCATCAGCGGCACGGCGTCGTCGAGGATGTTGTCGCGTCTGAGATAGGCGTGCGCCAGCACATAGTCGCCGATCACCTGCGACTGCCTCAATCCCGCGCAATGGCCGATCATCAGCCAGCAATGGGGCCTCAAGACCGCGATATGGTCGGTGATGGTCTTGGCGTTCGAGGGTCCGACGCCGATGTTGACCAGGCTGATCCCGCGCCCGTCGGCGCGCACGCAATGATAGGCGGGCATCTGGAAGCGATGCCAGGCGACCGCCGCGGCCCGCGCCTCCGCCTCCGCCGGGGCGATCGACGGGTCGATGACGACATTGCCGGGCAGAATGACCTTCTCCACGCCCGTTCCGGCGTGGAGCTGCTTCAAGCCCCAGTGCACGAACTGGTCGACGTAGCGGTGGTAGTTGGTGAGCAGCACCCAAGGCTGCATCGCCCGCCAATCCGAGCCGGTGTAGTGCACGAGGCGCCTGAGCGAATAGTCGACCCGCGGCGCGTCGAACAGGGCGAGCGGCCGCTCGGGGCCGAAGTCGAACTCGCCGTCCGCGGTTTCGTCGCCGATCGTGGCCAGCGAAGGCACGGGAAAGAAACGCGCGAGCTCCGCGGGGTCGGCGCCGCCGCGCGCGAGTTCGTCGCCGCTTTCGATCACGTAAGGGTAGGGAATTTCCTGCGCCCCGACGCCCACCTCCATCACAGCGCCGAATTCCGCGACCAGCGGCTCGAGCTGCTCCAGGAGGTAGGCGCGAAAGTCCGCCGGCTGCGTCACCGTCGTCGCGTAGACGCCAGGTTCGCTGAACTTGGCGAAGGCGCGCGGGCTCGAAAGCGCTGGTCCGCTTGGCGCATAAGTCAAGCGCAGCGCCGGATAGCGGAACATGGCGCGGGTCGCGCTCGAGGGCGGCTCGCCCTCGTCAAGAAAGCGCTCGACCGCGCGGCGCAAGGCGTCGGTCGCTTCATCGTAGAGGCGAACCAGCCGGTCGATCGTCTCCTCGGGCGACCCCATTCGCTCGAAGGGCTCCCTCGGACTGTCAACCGGCTGGACAAGCACCGGAATGGTCTCCTCCAAAACGCCAGGCGGCTCAGCTCCTGGCCGCGATGCAGGCGATCTCGACCCTATAGGCCG
>DATGHB010000157.1:0-5162 GCA_035308265.1 Roseiarcus sp. | reverse complement strand
TTTTCGCCGCAACCAGGCATTGAACGGTAGACAACGCCCATGACCAATCCTCGCGCCCTTCGCCTCGACCCTTCGGACAACGTGATCATCGCCATCGACGAGATTTTGGCCGGCGGCGAGCCGGCTCCAGGCGTCAAGGCGCGCGAGCGCGTGCCCAGGGGCCACAAGATGGCGGCCGGTCCGGTCGAGGAAGGCGCGCCGATCCGCAAGTTCGGGCAGATCATCGGCTTCGCCTCCCGCCCGATTCTGCCCGGCGAGTGGGTGCACGAGCACAATTGCGCGGTTCATGACTTCGCGCGCGACTATCACTTTGGCGAGGACACGCGGCTCGAAAACATCGCGCCCGTCGAGGAGCAGCCGACCTTTCAGGGCTTTCGCCGCTTGAACGGCAAGGTCGGGACGCGCAACTATCTCGCGGTCTTAACGTCAGTGAACTGCTCGGCGACCGTCGCCCGCCTGATCGCCAAGGAGGTCGAGCGCTCCGAAATTCTCGCCGACTACCCGCATGTCGACGGCGTGATCGCGCTCGTCCACGGCACGGGCTGCGGCATGGCGGCGAAAGGCGAGGGCTTCGAGGCGCTCATGCGCACCCAATGGGGCTACGCCGCCAATCCCAACGTCGGCGCGGCGCTGATGGTCGGCCTCGGCTGCGAGGTGTTCCAGATCGGCCGGATGAAGGAGGAATACGGGATCGCCGAAAGCGACACGTTCCACAGCATGACCATCCAGGCGACCGGGGGCACCCGCAAGACGGTCGCGGTCGGCGTCGAGCGCGTCCGCGCCATGCTGCCCGCGCTCAACCGCGCCGAGCGGACGCCGGCCCCGGCGAGCGAGCTCACCCTCGCTCTCCAGTGCGGCGGCTCGGACGGCTATTCGGGCATCACCGCCAATCCCGCGCTCGGCGCCGCCGCCGACATCCTGGTGCGCAACGGCGGCACGGCGATTCTTTCCGAGACCCCAGAGATCTACGGCGCCGAGCATCTCCTGACCCGGCGCGCCGCGACCCCGGAAATCGGCCATAAGCTGGTCGAGCGTATCCGCTGGTGGGAGGATTATTGCGCCCGCAACGGCGGGGAAATGAACAACAATCCCTCGCCCGGCAACAAGGCTGGGGGCCTCACGACCATTCTCGAGAAATCGCTCGGCGCGGCGGCCAAGGGCGGCACAACGACGCTGAACGAAGTTTACAAATACGCCGAGCCGGTCACCGCCAAGGGCTTCGTGTTCATGGACACGCCGGGCTACGACCCGGTGTCGGCGACCGGCCAGGTCGCCGGCGGCGCCAACGTCCTCTGTTTCACCACCGGCCGCGGCTCGGCTTATGGCTGCAAGCCGACGCCCTCGATCAAGCTCGCCACCAACAACGAGACCTACCGCCGGATGATCGAGGACATGGACATCAATTGCGGCGACGTGGTCGACGGCGTCTCGATCGCTGACAAGGGCCAGGAGATCTTCGACAAAGTTCTCGCGGTCGCTTCGGGTGAAAAGACCAAGTCCGAGACTCTCGGCTATGGCGACGCGGAGTTCGCCCCCTGGCAGATCGGGGCGACCATGTGACGAGGCCGCGGGCCATGAGGACCGCGCTCCTGTTCGATCTCGACGGAACGCTGGTCGACAGCGACGCCGAGCATCTCGTCGCCTTCCAGCGGGCATTCGCGCCGCATGGGATTAACCTCGATCGCCTGGAATACGCCGCCAACATCATGGGCGCGTCGAACGCCGTGATCGCCCGCCGCTACCTCGCCCGCCTGGCCCCGCGGGAACAGGCCGCGACCCTCGACGCCAAGGAGGCGGCCTACCGCGACGCTTTGGGCGATCTCGAACCTATCCCTGGCGCAATGGCCCTCCTCGATTACGCCGACCGGCGCGGGCTCGAGCGGGCGGTGGTCACCAACGCGCCGCGCGCCAATGCGGAAAAGGTTCTCTCCGCGCTCGGGATCGCGCAACGCCTGCCAATTCTGGTGATCGGCGGCGAACTCGCCCGCTCCAAGCCCGACCCCCTGCCCTATCTGACCGCGCTCAAGCTGACCGGCGCGCTCGCCCCTCATTCGGTCGCCTTCGAGGATTCGCTCTCGGGCGTCCGCGCCGCTCACGCCGCCGGGCTCGCCGTCATCGGCATGACGACGACGCTCAATTCGACAACACTGATCGAGGCGGGCGCGACATTCGCCGCCCAGGACTTCACCGATCCGCGCATCGTCGAACTGATCGAAGCCCGCCTGCATTCCGGCGCTGACAAGGGAGCTTACGTGTGAGACTGGCGCAATTCATCGACGAGAACGGCAAACGGGCGCTCGCCGTCACCGCGCGCGGCGAGAGCAGGCTGGTCAGGGGCGCGCGCTCGACCCTCGACCTCGCGCGCCAGGCGATCGCCGAGGGCGCGTCCTTCCGCAAGCTCATCGCCGACCGCGGGGTTGGCAAGCCGGTCGACCTCGCCCGCGCGCTGAAGGAGCGGCGCGTGCTTAACCCCATCGATCATAAGGACCCCGCGCATGTGATCGTGACCGGGACGGGCTTGACCCATCTTGGCTCGGCCGAGGGCCGCGACAAGATGCACAAGGACCTCGCCGATCCGGCCAAGCTCACCGACTCGATGCGGATGTTCAAGCTCGGCCTCGAGGGCGGCAAGCCGACGAAGGGCGAAAGCGGCGCCCAGCCCGAATGGTTCTACAAGGGCGACGGCTCGACGCTCGCTCCCCCGGAAGGCGACCTTGTGAGCCCCGCCTTCGCGCTCGACGGCGGGGAGGAGCCGGAGATCGTGGGCGTCTATTTCATCGACGATTCCGGCTCGCCCGTCCGGATCGGGTTCGCGCTCGGCAACGAGTTTTCCGACCATGTCACCGAGCGGCACAACTACCTCTGGCTCGCCCACTCGAAGCTGAGGCCGTCGAGCGTCGGTCCCGAACTCCTGGTCGGCGACCTGCCACCCGACGTCAGGGGCGTGTCGCGCATCCGCCGGGGCCGCGAGGTCATCTGGCAAAAGCCGTTCCTGTCGGGCGAGCAGAACATGGCCCATTCGGTCGCCAATCTCGAGGCGCATCACTTCAAATACGCCCTCAACCGGCGCCCGGGCGACGTCCACATTCATTTCTTCGGGACAGCGACGCTGTCGTTCAGCGACGGAGTGAAGACCGAGAAGGACGATGTGTTCGAGATCGAATCCGAGCCCTTCGGCCTACCGCTGCGCAATCGGCTTCGCTTGGAAAGGCCTGCTAAAGCGCGGGTTCGCGCGCTTTAGCGCGATGGGGAGCATCGCGTCTCCAAGAGCCTCATCCTAAGGAGCGATGCAGAGCATCGCTCCTTAGGGGGTGATCCAGATTGCCGACCTCGTCGGCGTACTCGGGCGCCCCCCTCGACAAGCTCAACGCAGCCTGTGAGGCCGCCGATGGCCTTAGGGATGGCGGCCGCGAAAGCGCCGGGCGGCGACCAGATCGTCGGGCGTGTCGATGTCAAGAACCGCGCTGAAATCCGGCGCCGGGACTTCGACGCACGCCTCGGGGGCCAGGGCCGCGACGAGCCTGCGGGCGCCCTCATCCCCTTCGAGGCGCATCGCCGCTTCGAACAGCCCCCGACCGAGAAGAACCGGGTTGCCGCGCCGGCCTTCGTGCACGGGAACGGCCGCGAGCGCGTCCTTGCGCTGGCATGCCTCGATCAGGGTGTCGATGAGCGGCGCTCCAACCTCCGGCATGTCGCCGAGCAGCACCAGCGCACCCGCGATGTCTCGGGGCATGGCGGCGAGGCCGACCCTGAGCGAGGAGGCGAGGCCGCTGGCGAATTGCGGATTGAAGGCGACCTCGAGCTCGAGGCCCGTGAGCGCCTCCTCGACGGAACTTCGCGCATGGCCGGCGACGACGACCACCGGGCGCGCCCTGGAAGCGAGAGCCGCTTCAGCGACCCGCCGCACAACCGGCTTGCCGTCGAGGTTCGCAACCAGCTTCGTCGCCTCCGAACCGCCCGAAGCGCGAAAGCGCGATGAAACGCCGGCGGCGAGAATGATGGCGCCGATTCTATGGAGTGTTGCGATTGGGTCGAACCTCCGTTGTCATTGCGACCCCCGGGCTTTGGCGCCCGGGGCGAAGCGATCCAGAATGAAGGTCCGCAGCGGCTGCTGCGATTGGATCGAACCGCAGGTCGTCCCTTCTCCCCGCTTGCGGGGAGAAGGTTAGGATGAGGGGCGGAGAGGCAGGCCGCGGACGGCCAATGGACTCGCCCCTCACCCCAGCCCTCTCCCCGCAAGCGGGGCGAGAGGTTTTGGCGCGGCGGTTCCAGCCGAGCGCAAAATGCTCCTAGTCACCGGGCGCACGCGGCTGCGGACGCGAGGGGATCTCCATGAGCAGCCCGCCGACGCCCATGGCGCGAACGTCCTCGTCGCGGATCGGCACGCCCGCGAGCAGACGCTGCAAGACCCAGTCGAAGCCATTCTCCTTGGGCGACCTCGCGCAGCCGGGCGCGCCGATGATCGGCATCCCCTGACGTTCGGCGAGCAAGAGCAGATTGCCCGGATCGACCGGCATGCCGAACCGTTCGATCCGCCCCCCGATCGCCTCGACCGCGGCCGGAATGACATCGCGCCGGTCGGTGATGGCGGAGGCGCCGAAGGCGATGAGCGCGTCGCTCCCGTCGATCATCCGCCCGAGCGCCTTCGCGAGCGGTCCGGTCTCGTGGGGGACGATCTCCTGCGCCACGATCCGCGCGCCGGTCGGAGCGAGGCGCGCCTCGAGCACGCGCAGGGTCTTGGCTATGGTCGAGGCCTTGAGGTGGGGAAGCGTGGTCGAGACCACGCCGATCCGCATCGGCCTGAACGGCTGAACGGCGAGCGAGGGCTGATCTCCCGCCGCCGCGAGCGCGGCCTTGAGCATGGAGCCCGGAATCGCGAAGGGAATGATCTTGACGGTTGCGACCATGTCGCCGACCGCGACCGCGCGGTAGAGCGGCACGGTGGCGACCGTGACATCTTCATCAATCGCGTTGACCCGGTCGATCGCCGAAGCGTCGATGACCGCGAGCCCCGCGACTTCCGCGAACATATTGACACGGCCCGTGAAGGGCGCGGCCTGGCGAAGATTGGCGCCGGCGAGGCGTTCGGCGAGCTTCAACGCCGCCTCGTTTTCGCCGACGTCGCCCTCCTCGAGCCGCGGCGCGACCACGCTCGTCACGCC
>DATGHB010000156.1:0-6562 GCA_035308265.1 Roseiarcus sp. | reverse complement strand
GGCTCGCCCGCCCGGCGATCGGCGGCGATCGCGGTTATCGCCGCCAGCGCCTCCTCGATCCTCGCGACGGGGCCGACCGCGGTCGTCGGCGCCATGGCGGTCGTGCCGTGCGAGGCATGGTAGCGGATGAAGGCGCGGATTCCCGCTTCTCCGCTAAGCCAGTCGGCGCCGCCTCCGCCATGGACGTGAAGGTCGATGAACCCGGGGATGACATAGGGCGCCTGCGGTGTTGCGCCTTTTGGAAGCTTGCGCCCCTCGATCGCTTTGATGAGCCCCCCTTCCAGCGCCACGCGACCTTCGACCCATCCGTCGGGCGTGAGCGCCGATCCTTCTGGCGACGCGTCAAGGCTGGTCATCGGGTCTGCTCCATCGTTTCGCCGAACAGCACGACGCGTTCCTCCGGCGCCCGCCCGCTCGCGACGAGCCAGGCGCCGGTCAGCGCGTCGCCTTTTGGCTCGAGAATCGGATGAGCCGCCTTTTCGGACAGGGCCGCACGCAACGGCGCGACAAGACCGCCCGCGGCATAGAGCGGCGTGGCGTCGTCCGAGATCACGCCGATGAGCGCCGCGAGATGTTCGATCGCGCGGTCGCGGATCCGGACGGCCGCTGGGTCGCCCGCGTTGGCCTGGTCAAGAACCAAAGGCGCAAGGGACGCGAGCTTGCTCGGCCCGAGATCGCGCATCCATCCCCCTCGGATCGCCTCGGCGCCGCCGATGGCTTTGTCCACCGCCTGGCTCAGGCCGTCCGAAGCGACGACGCCGTCGAGGGCGGCGAAGAAGTGGCGAAGCGCCCGCTGACCCATCCAGCTGCCGCTGCCGCGATCGCCGGCGATCCACCCCCAAGCGTCGCGCTGGATGGACAAGCCGTTTGGGTACAGCCGATGGCCGGCGATCCCGGTGCCGATGATGAGCAAGCTGCAAGGCTCGCCAAATCCGGCTCCGATGAGCGCTGAGTAGCCGTCGCTCATCGCCGAGACCGAGGCAAAGGGCGGACAGGCGGCGAGGAAGCGGTCGCGGCCGTGCAGGTAGGTCCCCGCCGCTCCGATGGCGAAGACCACGTCGGAACTCTGATCGAGCCTGCGCCCGGTCGCGGCGGCGCACTGGGCCCATAGGTCATTGACGCTCTCGACCGCCTTGTCGAAGTGGGTAGCGGGATTGCAGGGGCCCGACGCCGCTTCGGCGAGAGAGCGCCCTTCCGGGTCGACGATGCGCGCCCGGCTGCGCGTTCCGCCGGCGTCGACGCAGAAAGTGAGGCGGGCAGCTGTCATGGGCGGGACCGGGCAACCTACTCGGTGAGCCGCGTGTAGGCCGCGGCGAGCAAGAGGATAATCGCCCCATACAGGATCTGCCGCACCGGCTCCGGGACGTCGAGAAGAGTGAGGATGCTGTTCAGGACCGTCAGAATCAACACGCCGATGATCGTGCCGGCATAACCGCCCCGGCCTCCGAAGATCGATGTCCCGCCGATGATGACCGCCGCGACGGATGGCAGGAGATAGGCGTCGGCCAGACTGAGATTGGTCGCGCCGACCGCGCCGGCGACGATCAGCCCGGCAACCGCGGCGAGGACGCCGCACACGACATAGGCGACAAGGGCCACGCGCCAGACCCGAATGCCCGACAGTTCGCACGCGTCGGAATTGTCGCCGACCGCATAGAGAAGGCGCCCATATCCCGTCCGCCGCAGGGCGAAGATGATGGCGAGCGCGACCGGCGCCCAGAGGAACAGGCTGTTCGGCACGATCTCGAACACCCTGCCCGCCGCCAAAGCGTCGATGAATTCGGGCACGTGCGGGCCTGAGGCCATCATCTGCTGGCTATAGACGACCAGCATGCCGATGGTCATAAGCCCTGTGCCAAGGGTCATGACGAGCGGCTGAACGCGCAGTAGCGCGATGCCGACCCCGTTGAGCAGGCCGACCACGACTCCGACGCCCAAACCGTAGAGAACGGCCGTCGCGCCGCCGAGCGATGAATGGGTCGCCATGGCGTAAGCCGCCGCGGTCGCCACGCTGGAGACGGAAAGGTCGATGCCCGCGGTCAGCATGACCAGCGTCTGCCCTCCAGCCATGACGCCGAGCGGGGCCGCGAACATCACCATGTTCGACAGCCACCTTGGACTCACCGTGCCGGGCCGGGCGAACTCGATCGCAAGCACGAAGGCGACGAGGATCAGGATGAGCGCCAGGATCGTATGACGCCGGAGGAGCGCCAGGATGCTGCCCGCGCCGGACCCGGACGCGGCGGCGAGGCGCGGCGCGCCGGTGATCGCCGAGTCGGCCATCAGCGCCGGAAGACCGCTGAACATCACGATCGCGACAATCAGCACGCCCTGGATGAATTGCCCGAAGTTGGGGTCGATGTTGAGGAAAATGAGATCGGCGGGGATCAGCGTCAGCACGAAGGCGGCGAGGACCGGCCCGACGACGCCGCCGCGGCCGCCGGCGAGACTGACGCCGCCGACCACGACGGCGGCCAAGCCGCTCAGCGTGTAATAGACGCCGGCGAGCGGAGCGCCGATGCCGGTCGTCATGGTCAGGCCGAGCCCGCCGACGGCGCTGAACAGGCCGGAAAACACGTATGAGGAAAACCGCGTGCGATCGACGCCGACGCCGCTGCGGAACGCGGCGTTGCGGTCGCTTCCGATCGCGTAGAGGCAAAGCCCGAGCTTCGAGCGGAAGAGCGGCGTCCAGATCACCGCCACCGACACCGCCAGAAGGATGAGGCCGTTGGGCAGCCAGGTCGAGAACGTCGTCCCGGCGCCAAGATTGAGGAACTCCGGCGGCGCCCCGCCGCCCGGCTTCTCCATGATGAGAAGCGCAACGCCGCCCCAGATGAAGCCTGTGGTGAGGGTCGCCACGACGTCGGGAACGCGGGAAAAGACGACCAGGAGGCCGTTCGCGGCGCCCATCCCGGCGCCAGCCAGAAGAACCGCGAGGGCGAGCAGCAGGGATTGACCGAAGGATGCGTGCTCCATCGTTCGCGCGGCAAGCACATTCGCGACCGCGATCATCGATCCGATCGAGAGGTCAATCCCGCCAGCTATGACGACCACCGCCTGCGCGGCCGCTGCGAAGGCGAGCGGAAGGGCGCCCATCGCCAGCGATTCAAGGTCGAAGTCGGAGAAAGTCGGATGGATGAAGACAGTGATCGCGAGCGCGGCGATGAGGAGCGCCGGCATGCCGAACACGGCCGGATCGCGGCGGATCACGCGGCCGAGCCACGGCCCGAACGACTGGCCCGAATCGGAGGTTCCGGCCGCCATGGCCGCCTTGGTTTCCGTGGGCGAGGTCATGCGACCGGCTCGAGGCGCGGCGCGAGGCCGTGGGCGGCGCGGAGCAGACTGGCTTCGTCCGCTTCGGCGACCGGCATTTCCGCCACCACCCGTCCGCCGAAGAGGACGATGGCCCGGTCGCAGGTGAGCGCAATCTCGGGTAGTTCGGAGGTGAAGAAGAGCACGGCGGCGCCGGAAGCGGCGAGTTCCCGGACCAGCGCATAGATCTGCCGTTTGGTGCCGATGTCGATTCCGCGAGTTGGGTCGAAACACAGCAGGGTGTCAAAGCCGGCGGCGATCCAGCGGGCTATGACCACCTTCTGCTGATTGCCGCCGCTCAGGCGGCGCAGTTCCGACGCGGCGCGAGTGTCGATCTGGAGCCGCTCGATCGCGGACTCAACTCGCTTTCGCTCCGCGCGCTCGCCGATGAGCCCCCATTTCGACGCCGGCCCGAAAGACGGCAAGGCGATATTCTCGCGGATCGATCGCTGCTGCAGGAGAGCGAGCATGCGATTGGCCGGAACGAGGACGACGCCGGCGGCGATCGCATCGGCGACGCGGCGCAGCGCGAGTTCCTTGCCGCGCACGAAGATCGACCCCGCCTCGAAGCGGCGGACGCCCGCGATGCAGTCGAAAAGTTCGTCCTGCCCCTGACCTTCGAGGGCGGCGACGCCGAGAACTTCGCCCGGGTAGAGCCTGAAGGAGACATCGTTCAGGACCGGGCCGCGGCGTAGCCCGCGAACCTCGAGCGCCGGCTCGGCGCCAGGCGGGGACGTCCGGTTTTCATGGGGGCGGGAGGGCGCTGCCGCCGGCGCGGCGGCCGCGGCCTCGCCGAGCATCAGCGCCATGATGTGGTCCTCGTGTCCGCGCGCGCGTTCCGTGACCCCGACGGTGACGCCGTCGCGCAGAACCGTCGTCCGGTCGCACAGCGCGGAGATTTCCGCCATGCGGTGCGAGATGAAGATGACGGCGTTCCCCATCTCGCGCCAGCGCCGGACCATCGCGTAGATGCGCTCGGACAGGTCCGCGGGAAGCGAAGCGGTGATCTCGTCGAGGAGGAGGACCGCCGGGTCGGAGGCGAGCGCGCGGCCGAGATCGATCAGCCGCAGCAGCGGATAGGGAAGATCGCGGATCAGCTCCCTGAAATCGAGGCTGGCGACGCCGAGTTCGCCCAGCCATTTGCGCACCGTATCGTTTGCAACGCCCGCGAGCCGCATGTTCTGGCTGACGGTGAGGTCGGAAACGAGGGCCGGATCCTGATAGACCGAGACGATGCCCGCGTCGCGCGCCTCGGAGGGCGAGCGAAACGCCTGCGGCCGCCCTCTGACCAGGATTTGACCGCTGCTGGCCGGGAACACGCCGGTGACGATTTTCACCAACGTGCTCTTGCCCGCCCCGTTGGCGCCCATGAGCCCATGGACCTCGCCCGAGCGGATCTCGAGCGAGGCCGCCCGCAACGCGACAACCGAATCAAATCGCTTCGCAATGCCGTTGGCGGCGAGGATCACGGAGGACTCGGTCATCGGCTGCTGGGTCGCCTGAGCAGCTGGCGTTCGGCTCCGGGCCGAACGCCAGAACTTCGAGGAAGGGAGAGACGTCAGCCGGCGATCACTCGCCTGGCCCCTTGCACGCCTTCTCCTGCGCGACCGTGTAGTGGGTGTAGGGCTTCACCGGGCTGTAGGCGGCCAGGGTCGGGTCGACCTTCGGGTCATAGAGCTCCTTCAGCCACGCCTCCCCTTGCGGCGTCGAACTGTCATACACCTCGGGCACGAGGTGGATCACGCGGGGATGTTTCGCCCCGGCGAGGATGTCCAGCGCGACGGACAGACCCGCGCCGCCGACAGCGGGTGGATTGGTGACATTGATGCCTACGACGCCGGCGCCCTTCATCTCGAGTTCCTGTCCCATGAAGCCGTTGTTGTCGGCGCCGACCACCGGCACGTATTTGAGATTGGCGGCTTTGTAGGCGTCAACCACGTTGTAGTCGGTTCCCGAGGTCCAGACGCCGTCGATCGTCTTGCCCGAGGCCAGAAGCTCCTTCATCTGCTGGGCCGCCTTGTCGGGCGACCAGTTGGTGAACACGGAGGCAACCACCTTGATGTTGGGATAGGCTTTGAGCGCTTCGGTGAAACCCTCGTGACGATCCGCGTCGGCGGGCACGCCGTCGATCCCGCGCAGTTCCACGACATCGCCCTTGCCGCCGAGTTTCTTGAACAGCGCCTCGGCGCCGAGCTGGCCATATCCCTTCTGATCGTTGGTCACGACGTAGGCCGTCGGAGCGTCAACCGCCTGATCGACCGCGACGACGACAATCCCTCGATCCGTCGCCTGCTTGATGACCGGATCGAGCGCCTTGCGATCGGACGGATTGATGATGATGATGTTGGCGCCGGCGGAAATCAGATTGCGAATATCGGCGATCTGTTCCGAAGGCCCGCCATTGCGGTTGGCGAGGATGACCTTGGAGACCTTGCCCGAAGCGAGGGCCTCGGCCTTGATGGAGCAGACCATCTCCTCGCGCCAGCCATTGCCGATGAGCGTGTTCGAAACGCCGACGACATATTGCTTTTGCTCGGCGTTGGCGTGGCCTGCCGCTCCCAAAAGGCCCGCAGCCGCCGCGAGCGCAAGATAGCTTGATTTGACGAAGACCCTCATTTGTACCTCCCGGATTTGGTTTAGCGCCTTCTCGTTGACGCCGCGCTGGCCGCTCGTCAAGAGGCCATCGGACACACGGCGGCGCGGAATGCGATCCTAGAGCGTGGCGCCAAAAAGCGGAACCCGGCTTTTTCGCGAGAAAGCGCGCGCAGTCGAAGGACTCTAGAGCCCGGCCGTCGACCGAATTGGCGTGGCGACCACGATGCTTTCTAACCGGCGGCGTCAGGGCCAATCCCGCGGAGTTTCAGTCGCCCCAGAAGTCGATCACATAACCGCCGGGGCGCAGGTCCGGCGTGCGCTCGACGATCGTGGTTTTGAAACGGCGGCGTTGAGCCGGAAGGCAAGCGTCGGCCCGGCGATCCCGGCGCCGGAGATCAGAAGCGACTTGGAGGACATGCGCGTCGCTCTTACCAGAGCGGGCTGTCAGAACTAAGGTCGCGTCAAGGTGAAAGGGCGAAGCGTCGCTCCCTACCGCTCCCGCCGGCTCAAGAAGGCGAGCTTCTCGAACAGGTGCACGTCCTGCTCGTTCTTGAGCAATGCGCCGTGCAGGGGCGGGATCAACTTTTTCGCCTCGCGCTCGCGCAAGGTTTCGGGGGCGATGTCCTCATTGAGCAGAAGCTTGAGCCAGTCGAGC